>NZ_JBAUSA010000315.1:0-2167 GCF_049581465.1 Caballeronia sp.
GTGTCGGCAGCGGCAGCGTCGTCCAACGCAGCCGCGCCGGTTTCCGCAGCGTCATCGCCCTCGGCTTCGGCCGGCATGGCGCACTAGGAGACCGCTCATGCCGAGTTTTTTCATTAACCGCCCCGTCTTCGCCTGGGTCATCGCGATCCTGATCTCGCTGTTCGGCATCATCTCCGTTCACGGGATGGGTATTGATTCGTACCCGGACATCGCGCCGCCGGAGGTGACCGTCACCGCGCAGTATCCGGGCGCGAGCGCCCAGACGATGGAATCGACGGTGACCCAGGTGATCGAGCAGCAGCTCACCGGCATCGACAATCTGCTCTATTTCAGTTCGAACTCGAGCTCGAATGGCCAGACGCAGATCATCCTCACGTTCGCGACTGGCACCAACCCGGACATTGCCCAGGTGCAGGTGCAGAACAAGGTCACGCTCGCCGAGCCGTTGCTGCCTGCGCAGGTTACCCAGCAAGGGGTCGTTGTGGCGAAGGCGAGCCCGGACATTTTGATGTTCATCGCGCTGCAGTCAAACAGTCCGTCCATCGATGCCGGGCGCCTGAGCGATATTCTCGCGTCCCAGATTCAACCGAACATTGGCCGTGTGAACGGGGTCGGCAATACCACGCTGCTTGGCTCGGAGTACGCGATGCGCATCTGGCTCGACCCCGACAAGCTGCAGAGCTACGGGCTGTCGACGACCCAGGTGCTCAATGCCGTGACCGCGCAGAACGCGCAGTTCGCAGCCGGCTCGCTGGGCGCGGATCCGGCCGTGAGGGGGCAGGTATTTACGGCGACCGTGACGGGCGACAGCCTCTTTTCGTCGCTCAAGCAGTTCCAGGACATCATTATCGTCGCGAACAGCAACGGCACCACGGTCAAGCTCTCAGACGTGGCACGCATTTCGTTCGGCTCGCAGACGTATGGCTTCGCGCCGGTCTATAACGGCAAGGCGGCTGGCGGCATGGCGATTTTCCTGCTGCCGGGCGCCAATGCACTCGCGGTCGCGAAGTCAGTCAAAGCCGAGATGGCGATCCTGGCGAGGGATCTGCCGGAAGGCGTAGTGTGGAGCGTGCCCTATGACACGACGCCTTTCATCACCGCGTCGATCGTCGATGTGATCCGCACGCTCGTCGAGGCGATCGTGCTGGTGTTTTTCGTGATGCTGATCTTCCTGCAGAATCTGCGGGCCACGATCATTCCAACGCTCGTGATTCCGGTCGCGCTGCTTGGCACCTTCATTGGCCTGTCGGCGCTGCACTACACGCTCAACCAGTTGACGCTGTTCGGCATGGTGCTCGCGATCGGCATCGTGGTCGACGATGCGATCGTCGTGATCGAAAACGTCGAACGCATCATGACCGAGGAGCATATGGAGCCAAGGGAGGCGACCCGCAAGGCGATGGGCCAGATCACGGGCGCCATCGTCGCGATCACGGTGGTGCTGTCCGCCGTCTTCGTGCCGTCCGCGCTGCAGCCGGGCGCGACCGGCATCATCTACGCGCAGTTCGCACTGACGATCGCTGTATCGATGGGATTCTCCGCGTTCCTCGCGTTGTCCTTCACGCCTTCGCTGTGCGCGGCGATCTTGAGGCCCGAGCACGAGACGAAGAAGGGCGCGGTTTACCGCTGGTTCAACAGCAGTTTCGACTGGACGACGAAAAAGTATCTCGGCCATGCCGGCCGGGCCGTGAACCATGCGCCGCGCTGGATGGTGGCGTTTGTGCTCGTCGTGGTGCTGACGGGTTTCCTGTATACGAAGCTGCCGACCAGCTTCGTGCCCGACGAAGACCAGGGCTTTGTACTCGCACTCATCAACTTGCCACCCGGCTCGACGCTGCAACGTACCGATCACGTGATGGCCGAGGTGCGCGACAAGCTCGCGCACAGTGCGATCGGCAAGGAAATCGTGGGTATTTTCCAGCCGGAAGGCTTCAGCTTTGTCGGCACGAGTGAAAACGTCGGCATGTCGTTCATCAAGCTGGCGGACTGGGACAAGCGCCACGACACCGCGATGAAGCTGATTCCGCAGATCAATGGCATCCTGCATAGCATTCCCGATGCGCAGATCTTCGCGGTGAATCTGCCGACCATCCGCGGTCTCAGCCAGTTCGGCGGCATCGACATGTATCTGCAGGCACGGGCCGGGCAGTCGCGCGTGGAGCTCGGC
>NZ_JBAUSA010000316.1:0-8955 GCF_049581465.1 Caballeronia sp.
ATGATCGTCGAATACATCAGGCTCGTGGTCACCGTGATCCCCTGCTTGATAAGAAGCGTGGGCACCCAGTTGGCGAAGCCGTAGAAGCCGACCGTCTGGAAGACATTGAAGATGATCATCATGGCCGCACGCTTGCCGTACGGCGCGACCCACAGGTCGCGGAACGTGCCGCGCCGGCTGACAGGTTCCGATGCGGCGGCCACAGGCAGCGGTAACGGCCGGCCATATTCTTTCTCGACCTTCGCCTCGAGCGCCGACATCACCGCGTCCGCCTCCGCCAGGCGCCCTTTCTGCGCCAACCACCGTGGGCTTTCGGGCAACGCGCGCCGGATGAACCAGACGAAAAGCGCACCATGCGCGCCGATCAGCACGACCCAGCGCCAGCCATCGAAGCCGAAAGGGTGGTTGGGCACCAGCGCGTAGGACAGGAACGCGACCACGGGCACCGCTGTAAAGCCGACCGCCTGCTCGCACGCGAATGCGCGCCCGCGAATATGCTTGGGCACTAGCTCTGAAATGTAGGTCCCGATCGTCACCAGTTCCACGCCAATACCCAACCCGGCCATGAAGCGCCAGAAGTTCAAACCACCCGCTGTGTCCTGGAACGCCATGATCACGTTGGCGACCGTGTACCAGAGCAGCGAATACGTGAAGATGGCGCGCCGGCCGAAGCGATCGGCGAGAAAGCCGCACGCGATCGTGCCGATGAACAAGCCCGAGAACAACGAAGCGATGAAGCTCGCCACGCCGGTCATGCCAAATAGCCCGACTGTCGTCGATGTCAGAATGCCGCTTTTTACCAGGCCGGGCGCGACATAACCCGAATACAGCAAATCATAGAGTTCGAAAAAGAATCCGAGGCTCAGCAACACGACCAGCGTCCAGACGCTCCGGGTGGCGGGCAAGCGGTCGAGGCGCGCGGAAATTGACCCCGCCGTGAGGGGATGCGTGGTCGAGCCTGATCCGGGTCGAGTGTCCCTGTCAGCGGGCGCGGCGTGGCTGGTTGCCATCGAATTTGTCTCCTTGATATGCCGGTTTTGTGTCGGCGCGTCTACTAATAGCGCGCCGTATGGTTTGTGCTTGCGCGCATTTTAACGGCGTCCGTCGGTTTCGCGAGACACGGCTCGAAGTACCCGATCGAAGAACGCCTGGGTGCTCGGCGAAAACGAACGCCCCTTGAGCCAGACCATGTGCAACGAGCGCCCAATACGCAAGTCATTCACATCAAGCACTCGCAGATCGGCACGGGTAGCCTCGGCCTGCTGTTGCTGGGACAAGCCCCGCCCGCTGCATTCGACGGGACGCAACCCGCCCATGTCGCGATGGTTGCACGCGATTTCGGCGTGATCGGCGGCTCGCTGCTGTGGGGCGCGGGACTCTGGTGGCTGGTCGTTGCGATCGCGCTGACGCTCAGTTATCTGCGTGACGGCATGACATTCAACATGGGGTGGTGGCGCCTCACGTTCCCGATCGGCGTCTATGCGTCAGCCATATTCACGCTCGACCGGCTTACACAGTTCACGCCGCTTGCGGCGATCGGGACCGTGATGGCCGTGATGGCCGTGGCACTGGTTGGCTTCTGGCTGATTGTAGTCACCAAGACCCTCAATGGCATGTGGCTCGGCAGCCTGTTCCGTGCACCGTGCCGGCTCCGAGCTTGAACGATTGACCAGCGGCTCGTGCCGCCCAACGGGGGCGCTGGACCGCCGAGCAGTTCATTTGAGGAACAGCCTTCGTCGCAATCGCGCGTTCAGGGCGGCTCGATACCGTGCATGAGCAATGCCACCGCGTGCCGTGCGATTTGCTCCCGGGTGGGCGCGGTTCCGCTCTTCCCTGCTAATTTCCGGGTCATGGCAAGCGGCAATATGGTCAGGCCGAACAAGGACACGAACAGCAGCGACGGCTCCAGATCCGGATTGAGCTTGCCTTCGCTCTGCCACGTTTCGATTCTCTGTATCGATGCCCGCTGGTTCGCATCGCCGAAACGCTCGGCAATGCGCTGCCGCAGCAACCCGCCCTCGCTGATGACCTCTCGGATCCACAGCGTCGGAAACCACGGATGCCGCTCGGCCACGCCAACAAGACCTTCGGCGAACGCACGCAACGCGTCAGCCGGTTCAGCTTTGGAATCGGCGAACGCGCGACCTAATTCAACACGCAATGGCACGAAACGCTCGTCGATCAGGACGTCGAGCAACTGGTCACGCGTCTTGAAGTAATAGTGAACCATGGCCGGTGTAACGCCCGCTTCGCGCGCGATCGCGCCAAGCGTGGTCTCCATGATTCCCTGCCGCGCGAACAATACCAGCGCGACATCGAGCAAAAGCGTACGGGGTTCGCCGTGTTGCGCGCCTGTCGGGCGGCCCGGCCGACGACCCGGTTTCAGCCGCTCGGGCGCGTCCGCCGGGCCAGCGGGAGCGGTGGAAGTCGAAAAATCGGTTACATCATTTGTCATGATGGCAATTGACCTGGGGTAGCGGTGTCGCCTATATTAACTTCAATATTAATTATTGTATCCGGGCGCCCGCATGGAATATCTGCAGCAAACCGTCGCGCTACCGACCAGCGAGCGACCACCGATCCGGCTCTTATTTGCCGCGCTAATGCTTGTCATGCTGCTCGGCGCGCTGGACCAGACGATCGTTTCGACCGCGTTGCCGACGATCGTGGGCGAGCTTGGCGGCCTCGAAAACTTGTCCTGGGTCGTCACATCCTACCTGCTCACATCGACCATCGTGGTCCCGTTGTACGGCAAATTCGGTGACCTGTTCGGACGCAAGATCGTCATTCAAGCGGCGATTCTAATCTTCCTCGTCGGCTCAATCCTTTGCGGCGTCGCACAGGACATGACCCAGTTGATTGTATTGCGCGCTTTGCAGGGGCTGGGCGGAGGAGGCCTGATGGTCGTTACGATGGCCGCTATCGCCGACGTCATCCCGCCGGCCGAACGGGGTCGTTATCAAGGATTGTTCGGCGGCGTCTTCGGCTTCGCGACGGTCGTCGGGCCGTTGCTGGGCGGGTTCATGGTCGAGCATCTCTCGTGGCGCTGGATCTTTTACATCAACGTACCGCTTGGCATTGTCGCGCTGCTGGTGATCGGTCTTGTCTTCAAGCCACATGTGGCGCACGTCAAGCACAAGATCGATTACATGGGCGCGGCCTTCCTTGCCTGTTCGCTTACCTGCCTCATCCTGTTCACCAGCCAGGGCGGTACCTTGCTGCCATGGACCTCTCCCCAACTCTGGTTCACGCTCGCGCTCAGTCTCATCACGCTTGGCGGGTTTGTCTACGAAGAACGTCTTGCTGCCGAACCGATCATGCCGCTTGGACTCTTTCGCGAGCGCACCTTTGTGCTGAGCGGCTTGATCGGCTTCATCATCGGCTTTTCGCTCTTCGGCGCCATGACGTTTCTCCCGCTCTATCTGCAAGTTGCGAAAGGTTCCACGCCGTCGCAGGCCGGGCTGCAGATCCTGCCAATGATGGCAGGGCTGCTCTTTACCTCGATCATAAGCGGCCGTCTGATCAGCAAGCTGGGCAAGTATCGCCTCTTTCCGATCTGCGGTACGGCGCTTGTGGCCTGCGGCATGTTCCTTCTTTCGACACTGGAACTCCCTACGCCGCTGCACACCATGTACTTCTACATGCTGCTGCTGGGACTCGGGCTAGGCATGACCATGCAAGTGCTCGTGCTCGCTGTGCAAAATGCGGTGCCATTCAAACACATCGGCGTGGCGACGTCCGGCGCGACGCTATTTCGCTCGATTGGCGGCTCCGTAGGGGTGGCGACCTTCGGCGCAATATTCACGAACAGCCTGCACTCACGCCTCGACGCGGCCATTGCGCCGGGAATCGAGTTGCCTAGATCGTTAGGTCCGACAGCGGTACAGCATCTTCCGGTTGCCGTGCGAGACGCTTACCTCAACGCATTCGCAGGTTCCATGCATGTCGTGTTTCTTGTAGCAGGCGTAGTCGTGTTGCTCGCGTTCGCACTTGCCTGGTGGATGGAAGACTTGCCGTTACGTAAGTAAATCCATGCGCATGGGCCGCCGGCGGGCATGGATCTGGCGGGACTATTCCTACCGGCCCGATTCGGCCCGTTAGGGTCCGGTCGGGCCCAGTAGGGCCCAGTAGGGCCGACAGGTTAAGCTACCGTCCTCAACACTTTGGAAATTCTCGTCATATGAAGCTATCGCAATGGATTGCCGTTTCCGCCCTCACCGCTTTCGCATTCATTTCCACAACTGCATTCGCTGAAACTTACCATTTCGGGGAAGGCAACTCTTCGCCGTCAAGCGCGGCAAGCGCATCCCACCATGCGCATCAGCCAAAACACCATAAAAGCAAAACCGTGCATCGCGCTTCGAACGACTAAAACCTGAAGCAAGGTTGGAGTCCTTCTGCTTGCCGCGGCGGTCGGCTTAAGGACGGCTCCCCCGCCCCCCCCCGACCTCGCCCCTAGCGACATTCAAGCGACCGCCACCAGGATCTGCCCGGTAGCCCGCGTTGCCGGCCTGACGGTAATCTCAATGTCATAGCCAAGCCGGTTCAAACATTCCATTAACTTCCTCTCTGACAGATTGGCCAGATTGCCGTTGAGTATTGCGGAAATTTTTGGCTGTGAAATGCCTGTGCGCGCAGCCGCCTGCTCTTGAGTCAGCTCGAGCCGCCTGATAGCTTTAGTGATCTCGGCGACAAGACCCGATTTGATCTTCAGCTTCCCTGCGTCAGGCAAGCCAAGATCGGCAAAAACGTTCCCGGAACTGACTTCGAACTCAATGCTCGCCAGTTTTTCGGCTTCATCATTGACGCGTTTTTCCATCTCGATACTCCTTGATTCTTAGTTCGACGAATTTCAATCTCGACCGAATGAGGTCCATATCCTCACGGGGCGTGGCGACGCCCGCTTTACTCTTCTTCTGAAAGCAATGAAGAACGCACACGGCGTCGCGAAATAGCACCGTGTACACGGCACGATACGTTCCGCCCTCGTCGTTTTCGATAATCTCCAGCACGCCGGCCCCACCGAACCCGCGCATCACCTTGGCCGTCGAATGCTGCAAACCGTGCTGCGCCAAATTGATGGCGTGTCCGAAAGACTGGCGAACCTCTTCGGGAAGAGCACAAAGATCCTTTTTACTGCTACCTACCCAGATGAGCGGCTTTTCCTCGATCGACATAAACTTTATACCCTTTATGGTATAGAAACGCAACAACGATTAGAAGGGATTCGCAGGGGAAGGGCGCAACCCGGAGAAAAGTCAGGGAACAACCCACGACAAATCGGCTTCGAACAGCATCGCCGGTTATCGAAGCGGCCACCATTCAGCCAATTGGCCTAGGTCTGGGTCTGGGCTCGCACGCGGACCCGTGGTGCGTGCGCGAAGGTGCGGCAGTCGATCGAACCCGTATGCACCGCCGCCGCGAACAAAAATTTGACGTACTGCAAATGCTCGCAACAATTGCTATAAGGGGTTCCACCAAGTCCGCTATTATTTTGGCTTGGTAATCTTCTGCGATTCCAATTCGGACACCATCCGCGGAATGTAAGGCGTCCGGCACCGAAGCTTCGCGCCGGACGAACCTGGATATCGACCTGTCCGGGACGTATCGACCACCCATATGGAGTACAAACAGTGAAGAAACTGCTCGCGGCTTTGACGATTTCCCTGCTCGCCGTCACATCGGTCACCTCCGTCACGGCCAATGCGAAGGATTACTCGACCATCCGTTTTGGCGTCGACGCCTCGTATGCCCCGTTTGAATCGAAGGGCCCGGATGGCAAACTGGTCGGCTTCGACATCGATCTCGGCAACGAAATTTGCGCCCGCCTGAAGGCGAAATGCGTGTGGGTGGAAAACGACTTCGACGGCATGATTCCGGCACTGAAGGCGAAGAAGTTCGACGGCGTTTTGTCGTCGATGTCCATGACACCGCAACGCGAAGAACAAATCGCGTTTTCGAGCAAGCTGTTCAATACCCCGACCCGCCTGATCGCCAAGAAGGGCAGCGGCATCCTGCCGACACCTGACGGCCTGAAGGGCAAGACGGTCGGCGTGGAACAAGGCACGATCCAGGAAACCTACGCCAAGACCTATTGGGCGCCCAAGGGTGTGACGGTCACGCCGTACCAGAACCAGGACGGCGTATACGCCGACCTGGCCGCGGGTCGCCTTGATGCCGCGCTGCAAGATGCAGTGCAGGCTGATGTCGGTTTCCTCAAGACACCGCGCGGCACGGGTTATGAGTTCGTGGGCAAGGATCTGGTCGATCCGGCCATCCTCGGCAATGGCGCTGGCATCGGCATGCGCAAGGAAGACACCGAACTGAAGGCATCGATCGACAAGGCTATCGCGTCGATCATCAAGGACGGCACCTACAAGAAGCTTGAAAAGAAGTATTTCGACTTCGACGTGTACGGTGGCTAAGCAGTTTGAGGGAAGGTTCGACAGGACCTTCAGCTGAACCTCAAGAACGGGCTCCGCACATCGCGGAGCCCGTTTTCTTTTGAGCCCCCTTTGCACTTACGTCAGGCGTACGGTCGTTTTCGGCTAAGATCGAAGCGCCCGGAGCACGAAACCACGACACGCGGCTTTCAATGCCAGCGGACGACACTCCGCAACGCCCAGGAAACACTCGCAAACAATCCGACTCCTTCAAGGCGTGACTTCATGGCAACGGTCGCGCGACTGAAAATCATGCACACCAAAACGCACACACTCATTTCGCCATCGCTTGGCACTACGCGCAATATCCTCAGCTTCCACTACGGCCCAGGCGGCGGCGAAAAGATCTATATCCAGTCGTCGCTGCACGCCGACGAATTGCCCGGCATGCTCGTCGCGTGGCGCTTGCGTCGTCTTCTGGCCGAATTCGAAGCGGCAGGCAAGCTACGCGGCGAAGTGGTAATCGTTCCGGTATCGAACCCCATCGGCTTGAACCAGAGCATGCACGGCACCCTGCTCGGACGCTTCGAAATGAACAGCGGGCATAATTTCAACCGCAATTTCCACGACCTTGCCGCACTGATCGCACCGCGCATCGAAGGAAAACTGTCGGGCAATATTGACGAGAACAAGCTTGCGGTGCGTCGCGAAATGCGCGCCGCTCTCGACGAACAAACGCCGCATACCGAACTCGAATCGCAGCGCCTTGCGTTGCAGAAACTCTCTTACGACGCCGATGTCGTCCTGGACCTGCACTGCGATCTCGATTCCGCGCTTCACCTCTATACGAATCCGGACGTCTGGAACGATGTAGAACCGCTTGCGCGATACCTGGATTCGAAGGCGTCGCTGTTGGCATTGAATTCCGTCGGCAATCCATTTGACGAGATTCACAGCTTTTGCTGGTCCGATCTCCGCTCAAAATTTGGGGACCGTTTTCCGATCCCCAACGGCGGCATCTCGGTGACCGTGGAACTGCGCAGCCAGCACGACGTGTCGTATGAGTTCGCCGAATCCGACGCGCAAGGGATCGTCAATTACCTGATGCACCGCGGTGTGATCGATGCGCCCGTGCCCAATATGCCCGCGCTGTCCTACCCGGCCACGCCGCTCGCCGGCGCCGAGCCGATCGTCGCGCCGGTCAGCGGCGTGCTCGTATTCCGCACAAAGGTGGGCGCGATGGTCGAAGCGGGTGAAGCGATCGCCGATGTGGTCGACCCCCTCACCGATACCGTGACCACGCTTAACTGCACGACGTCGGGCGTGATCTACGCGCGGCATATCGCGCGCTTTACGACGGCGGGAATGGAAGTCGCGCGCGTGGCGGGCGCAACGGCGTTTCGCACGGGCTCGCTGCTCTCGGCCTGATTAAGCCCGTGGCGGAGCCTTGCGGAAGCAGTGAAAAAGCAAGAGGGCCACCCAAACCGCGGTGGCCCTAAAAATACATACAAGCGAAGTAAAGCGCGGCAGCGATATTCCGGCAGCCATGTCGTCCAGAGACGACCCCCGAGGCTACCGGCTCCGCTTGACCGCTAAGCAGCCCGTGCAATCAGGCTGTCTGTACGCGGCTTTAACATCACCGCGTTTGCGAGTACCGTTGTTTCCGGTTCTTCGTTCTTCGGTACAACACTTAATAACTCCACCAGCGCGGTCTCCTGGCTCGCCTGACGGGCAGCCGCCGCTTTCTTGGTCTTCCCCGCGCGTGACGGCGGCTGGCAGGCCCCGCACACCACGTTTTCTTGCAAATCATGCTTGTGCGCGATGAACTTTCCCGTGCAGCGGCAGCATTTGGTGAGCTGCAGCATGCCGGCATCGAAAAAGCGCACGAGGGTCCAGGCCCGCGTCAAATCAAGTACTGCATCGACATCGCCGTGCCGGCAATGTTCGAGATACAACCGATACCCCTTGGTCAGTGCATCGAGATGCGAGCAGCCGGCTTCTTTCTTTAGGAATACGTAGGTATTGTAGAAGAGCGAAGCGTGAATATTCGCAAGCCATGTCATATACCAGTCTGCCGAGAAGGGCAGCATGCCCTTGGGCGGCGACACGCCCTTCACTTCCCGATACAGCCGGATCATCCGGTCGCGCGACAGTGTCAGCTCGCTTTCGAGTACTTGCATCCGTGCCCCGAGTTCGATCAGTGCGATCGCGCGGAACACTTCCTGGGCATCTTCTGTGAGGCTCTTCTTAAGCATGGTGCGATCTCGTGCTCGATTGAAGTATCTACGCGTGAAGAATCAGGCGAACTGTTCTGCGGGCTGACCGGCAAGCAGGATTGCTGCGTGCGTGGGTGCAATATCCGCGTGTTTCGTCGGCGCCGTCAGGGCCGCCAGCATGGTGTGATCGTTGAAGCGGAAGAAGCACAGCAACTGGTCGGAAGCTGCCAGTTTGACGATCTGTGCGAGGGTGAGCCCTGACAGGAGATCGGCAAGTTCCTTCGATAAACCGAGACGAAACATGCCGATCGCCCGGTCGTCGCGCAGCATGCGCTGGGCGAGCATGATGTACGACA
>NZ_JBAUSA010000317.1:0-9861 GCF_049581465.1 Caballeronia sp.
GGCTATGGGCTTCAAACAGGCAACGAGATTCGTTGGCCCGATCCGACGCACTTGCTCGCGCGGAAGAGAGGACCCGCGCGCATCAGCATCCGTACCAGCAGCGCCGGCGGCAGCCGGGGGAACGCGAGTAGGAGAGCACGCTCGTCATCGCTTCAGAGATCGTCGTAGCGCGCGGCGAGCCATTCGAGGGCCATCTCGAAGTTCAGCAGATAGTAGAAGCGCCGCTGAAAATTGACTGGAGGTGTGGGCGTGGAAGTTTCCATAAAGCTGTACGTATATACAGCCTTCATAATATCGGCGCCGTCTGTCATAGAAAACGTCTGCTTGCACTCATGCCCGACGCGGGACGGGGGACGCGGTTACCACACTGCGACGGCACTCGAAAAAGGCCGCAACCGACCCTCAGCGGACGGCGAAGTCAGAGCGAAACCGATGGCAGTTTCCGAGGTACAACGGCCGTTTGCGCAGCCGTCAGACAGAGCGGACACTCACCACGCTGCGCACAAAGAATGGTTCCAAGATGCAGCGGCCGACAATCGAAACCGTGTCACGGATGAGATCTGTGTTTTGCGAACTGAAACGCCGGCCTTCCAATGACCGGCGTTCGCCACCTTTTCAGTCGGACCCGATCAGTATCCGGCGACGTCAATAATGGCTTGCGCGAAGGCTTGAGGCGCTTCCTGGGGAAGGTTGTGGCCGGTGCCCCCGCCGATAAGTCGGTGCGCGTATTTGCCGGAGAATTTGCTGGCATAGGCCGCGCTTTCCGGGTGCGGTGCACCGTTGGCCTCACCCTCAAGCGTGATCGTGGGCACGGTGATCGCGGGTCTTGCAGCCAGGCGCTGTTCGAGGCCGTCGTACTTCGATTCGCCTTTGGCCAGGCCGAGCCACCAGCGATAATGATTGATCACAATGTCGACATAGTCGGGATTGTCGAAGGCCGTCGCGGTGCGATCGAACGTGACATCGTCAAAGTTCCATTTCGGCGAAGCGAGTTGCCAAATGAGCTTCCCAAAATCTTTCCGGTGCTGGTCGTAGCCTGCCCGGCCGCGTTCCGTGGCGAAATAAAACTCGTACCACCATGCGTGCTCTGCCGCCGGCGGCAGCGGCTTCGCATTGAGTTCGGGGCTGCCAACCAGATAACCGCTCACAGAGACCAGGGCCTTACAGCGTTCCGGCCAGAGCACGGCCATGTTGCAGACCGCTCCCGCGCCCCAGTCGAAACCACCCAGAACGGCCTTGTCAATCTTAAGAGCATCCATCAGGGCGATAGCATCGACTGCAGCCATCACCTGTTGCCCGTTTCTGTACGTTTCGCCCGAGAGAAAGCGCGTCGTGCCATGACCGCGCAGATATGGAATGATCACCCGGTAGCCCGCCGATGCCAGCAACGGCGCGACGTCGACGTAGCTGTGGATGTCATACGGCCAGCCGTGCAGGAGAATGACCGCGGGACCATTTGCTGGGCCGGCTTCAGCGTATCCAACGTTCAGGACGCCGGCATTGATCTGCTTCAGTGGGCCGAACGACGTGTTCGTCCCAGGCTTGAAAGCAGGCGAACCTGGCGGTAGTGCATTGCTGGACTGCGCACGCGCAGATCCGATCATCCCGAACTGGGCAGCGGCAATTGCCAATGCCGCAGAATTCATGAAGCCGCGACGGCGAGTATCGATCCTGTCTGTCATTTCTATGTCTCCTACTGAGGTTGGAGTGAGCCGCAGAATTCCAGCTCACCTGTTTCTGTAATGCACCCTTGCTCGAATAAAGCGAACGTAGAAAGTAGTCAACCTTCACGCAGATAAAGCAGGTAATGCGCGCCGACATGACATAGATCGGCGCACGACATTGTGCCGGCCAGTTCGCCAGGCAAAAATGCCCGTAGAAAAAACATGCGACCCGATCCGGCTGACCGGCAGAATGTCGGCATGATGGGCAGCCCCTGCCGGATCAGGACAGGCAATCAGTTTCCTTTATAGACTTCGTTGTTGAGCGACATGAGTTGACCGTCCGTCTCGGACTGTTTCAGTTCTGAACGGACCTGCGAACGGGTTTTCCTGGCAACCTGGTAGTCGCCAGGAGACAGTTGCGCCGTTTGTACAACGCCCGATTGTTGTTCGCTTGTGGGTGTGGCATCCGAGGCGTGAGCAAGGCCAGCCGTCGTAAATGCGGCAAAGGCGATCACGATCATGGAAGTTTTCATGCAATGCTCCTGGAATTCGAGAGTGGGAAGACGCCGTCCGGTATCAGGGATCACAAGCAGCAGTCTAAGTAGAACTGCGAAGCGAAGATCTTTTGAAGTGCGACGTTGACCCATTAAAACGCGCGGAAGTATCTGGCTTGCGTCAGAAAAGGGGCCGGATGTAAGGTTGTGTATCCGTTTGGTCTGTCGATACATTGCGATACAAATTCGCTTGAGTAGATATGCAAAGCAGCACGAGCGCTTAACGAAATGTCGTTCATCCGCGCCGGCGAATAGTGACCTGATAAGATCGGCCTATGCGCTTCGATCTGACCGACCTTCGCCTTTTTCTTCTTGTTCTCGAAACGGGGAGCATCACCCACGGCGCAGCGCAGGCGAATATGTCCTTGCCTTCAGCAAGCGCCCGTCTTCGTGGCATGGAAGAGGTCATCGGCTTACCCTTGCTCGAACGCGGTCGTCGCGGAGTGGAGCCGACGCCAGCGGGTGACACGCTCGCCCATCATGCGAAACTCGTCTTGAGTCAGATCGAGCAAATGCAGGGGGAATTGGGCGAATACTCAAAGGGCCTGGAAGCACATATTCGTCTGTGGGCCAATACAGCCGCCATGACCGAATTCTTGCCCAAGGCGCTCGCTCCGTTTCTCGCAGGTCGCCCGAATGTCATCGTCAACCTGAAGGAACGACGTAGTGTCGAGATTGTGAAGGCGGTGTCCAGCGGCATTGCTGAAATCGGCATCATTTCCAGTGCAGTCGATCACGGCACCCTGCAAACGTTCCCATTTGCAACCGACCGGCTCGTTCTTGTCGTTCCGCGCGGCAATGCACTGGCCGAGCACCGGCGCATAGCATTTCGGGAGGTCTTGGGACATCCATTTGTGGGCATGAGTGATGGGAATCCTTTCCAGGAACTGCTGTGCGATCAGGCGACCCTTGCTGGTCGCCCCCTTTCCCTCCGGGTCCGCATGCGGACCTTCGAGGATGTTTGTCATATGGTCGAGCACGGTGTTGGCTTCGGCATCGTGCCGCAGGCTGCGGTAAAGAAATTTCGAGGTTCCTTTGGGATTCACTCAATCGTCTTGACTGATGGCTGGGCTACGCGAAACCTTGCTCTGTGTGTGCGGCAGTTTGATACTTTGCCCCGATACGCCCGCGACCTGATCAAGCATCTTTCCGCCTGTGTGCAGCCGGCGTCAGTCAAACGATGATTGACGCCACCAATGGCTGACGCCCCCCGTGGGCGGCGCGTGATGAACCATACAATCAGATTGCTCCGTTCTTTGACAGCGCAAGGTAATCGCGGGAGCGCATTCCCACGAGGCGAGATACCGTCCGCGTTATTTCCAGCATGTCAGGACTTGTCTCGGACTGATAGCGCGGCAAGCCAATTGCTGGGCGCAGAACAGCGATCATGCCTCGACAAAGATCACGTGGTTCCGCCTCAGCGGAAACGATGAGTTTTACACGCCGCTCATAAAGGACATCGATCAGGGTGCATAGTCGTTTGACGTGATTGCGATGAACAAAATTGAGAGGTATGCAATCGATTATCAGCGTATGGAATCGATTTGCGAATGCGATGTAGTCAGACGCCCCTAACGGAGCCACGCACAGTTCACGGTAAGTAAAGCGAGCGATGCCCCGCGCGTGTAACGGTACGCGCACGGCATGACCGCAGACATCGAGCGTAAGCGCTTCTGGCTCGGCGCCGCTGGTAAGTTCGCGGAATATTCGGTCCAGCGTGCTCCTTGCAGCCGAATCAGCGGGCATATACCAGACGCGCTCGCCTTCGGGCTGTTCCAGGCGGAAATCCGTCCGCGACTCGAGACGAACTATTTCAACTCGTTCCTTGAGCAGGTCGACAAACGGGAGGAACAGAGCACGATTCACGCCGCCCTCATATAACTGGTCTGGCTCCACGTTCGCCGTTACGGCAAGCACGACTCCATGCGCGAACAGCTCTGCAAGAAAGCGTCGCAGTATCGTGGCGTCGGCAATGTCTGTAATGGTCAGCTCATCAATGCAAAGAAGTCTGGCTTCTGATGCAAGTGATTTGATTGCCAGCGCGATCGGGTCACCGTTGCCTATCTCGCCGAATCTGATCTGGTCACACACTCGTTGGATCCGGTCACGCATTTCTGCCATGAATGCGTGAAAATGGATGCGCCGCTTGGCGGTCAGGGCAACGCTGTCGAAGAACAGGTCCATAAGCATGGTTTTGCCTCGACCGACTGGGCCACAAACAAATACTCCGCGCACTGTCTCGCCAGCGCGGCCGCGTAGGCCGACCCGGCCGCCGAGGTCAAAGCGTAATCTCAGGTGGTGGCGACTGCCGAGGCGGAGCGCGAGAACGTCAAGCCTTCCCACCAAATTTTCTTGGGCCGGATCGCGTTCAATTGCGCCGCTCGCAACGAGCGCCTCGTAGCGACTCGTCACGGTGCCGGATGCCGGGAGCATTGCGGGCTCGATGATTCGCGTGATATGCATGGCGTGATATTGCGCGCATCAAAGAAATGGGCGAATGACAAGATCGAGAGCAAGCACAACGAGAAAGATCAGGAACCAGCGACGGAATGTGGCAGCACTGATGCGTTGACGGACCGCTTGACCGGCCCACATGCCCAGCAGTGCGGGGACGATTGCGAGCGCCGAAGCGGTCATGTTCCCAAGGTGAAACGACCCACCCCTTGTCAGTCCGATCGCAAGCGCGATTGTCGAGATCGTGAACGATAATCCGAGCGCCTGGATAAGTTCATCCTTATTCAAGCCGAGAGCCTGAAGATAGGGGACTGCAGGAATGACAAACATGCCGGTCCCACCCGTAATCAACCCGGTTGTCAAACCGACGACTGGCGAAAGCCAGCGTTCCATGCGGGCGGGAACGGACAACGGCCGCCCGAGAAGGCCAAACCCGGCATAGAGCGCCAGCGCAACGCCTAACCCCACAGTAGTCCATTGGGTGCTGGTGCTGGTCAGAAGCCATGAGCCGGCCAGGGTACCCAACACGATGCCGATCATCATCAACCTCAATCGCCACGCCAGTGCGGTAAAACGTTGCCCACTGAATAGTTGCGAAACATTGGTCACGAACGAAGGAATGATCAGAAGCGAAGCTGCGGCGACGGGCGGCATGATCGCTCCGAGAACACCCATTGCGACAGTCGGCAATCCCATGCCGGTCACACCTTTTACTATTCCAGCAAAAAAGAACGTCAGCGTTACGATCAGAATCAGTTGAACATGTGCTTCGGGCATTTTCAGGTTTGATCCGGTTATGCATGGCTCTCACACGGGCCGACGTGCTGCCGACGTTGTCGAACGATGAAATCGTTGTCTAGATCCGTGGAAGATGCGGGGGTAAAAAGCGAGTCGTAAAATGACCCTATGCGGACGATGCTAGACGGAGCGCGTCGTGGTCACAATGCGGCATTTCAAGAGCCAGACCTAGGCCAAAACTAAGTCACCTCTGGCGTCTATCTAACCGATGTCCTGCTATTCCTGACCGCGTGTTGCCAGGGCGAATTCCAGACTGATGACCTGAAAGCCGAAACTGAGACTGCCGCCCCAATGGTCCCCAGAGACCACCGCCGTATAGTTTAGGCAGCCACATGAACAGAGCCTTCGGTTTATCCGTAGTGTGGCATTGGAAATGCCAGATTGTGGATATGAACTAGTGTCCTTACTCTCCATGACATGAACTGAATGTTGGCCAGTTCAGGCGAATCCGCAGAGCATCACCTCGCCAGCGTCGATCGGTCTCGCGTTCCGATAACTCCGGGCTTTGAATCGACAACGAAAGGATAACCACCCCCGACTTTTGCGACGGCAGCGTTAAACGAGGAAGAAAATCATGATGTCGGCCCTTATTGAAACCCTTGGAATGCTTGGAATACTCTTCGGCCTCGCAGCGAAAATTGACGCACTTCGGCGGACGGAGGGCCGACAGGCTGATTTATAGGCATATCGGTTGAGGAACGACTGAAGACGCCGTTATACGAAGACGCAATTGAAGCGGCTCACGAAGGCATCTGTCCGGCCCGAGGGGAAGCGCGGCCCTTCGCATAAGAACGGGCGCGAACCACCTGTTAGGACCCTCATCCCGCGTGATCGTGCGCGACACAACCGAAATACATTTCACACCAGCGGCATTCAAGCCGTTCGAAAGGAGCAGTGATGATGAAGCAGGACTCTGTGATCCTCATGGAAAATTTTTGGAAAGCGGTCTGGCAAACCCCTGACAACATCGACGCCGTCGACGATTTTGTCGTCGAAGACTTCGTACTTACGACGGGAGGCCGAGACATTGTTGGTCGCGACAACTTCAAGCGATGGGTTCGCGAGTTAATGGCACCAATTGCAGACTTGACGTTCGAGATCGTGAACACGTTTCAGTCCGCCGACGGCAAACTTGTTTCAGCGCGGTTTCGCATTCGCGGATTGAACAACGGCCTGATGGGTTTTCCTGCGGATCAGCGACCGATTGAATTTACTGGAAACGCGATCTGGCATGTGGGTCCGGAAGGGCGATTCGTGCGCAACTGGGTCGAACGCTCGGCATTCGAACTGTTCCGCGACCTGCAAGGCACGTCCGACGCACAGGATCCGTTTGCCGTCGCTCGCACGTAAAGGGGAATGCGGCATGCCTTTCTTCAAGACTGCGGACGACGTATCCCTCTTCTATAACGATTGGGGGACTGGGCGGCCAGTCGTTCTCATACACGGCTGGCCGCTCAATGCCGATTTCTGGGAGCCGCAATCCACTTATCTTGCGGCAAACGGGTATCGGGTGATTGCGTACGATCGCCGTGGATTCGGCCGATCCGATCAACCGTGGTCAGGATATGACTATGACACACTAGCCGACGATCTCGACGCGCTTATGCTGCACCTTGATCTGCGCCAGGCCACGCTGGTCGGGTTTTCAATGGGTGGCGGCGAAGTTGCGCGCTACCTATCAAGACATGGCACCGCACGCGTCGCGCAAGCCGTTCTGATGTCTGCGGTAACTCCGACGTTAAAGAAGACCGATGCCCATCCCAATGGCATCGACCAGTCAGTCTTCGATGGTCTGATAAAGGCACTCGAAGAAGACCGTCATGGATTTCTTGCGAACTTCCGGGAAGGCTTCTTCAACGGCGGTGCGCGCGAGTCCTCGGTTTCGCGCGGCGTGCTCGACTGGTATTCGTTTCTTACCAGCCAGGCATCGCTGCGGGCGATCACTGCCTGCGCACGTGCATGGTCTGACACGGATTTCAGCCTAGACCTCGGTCTAATCAATATTCCTACGTTGATAATGCATGGCGAATTGGATATCAACGTGCCGCCGGACATTACGGCACGCCTTGCGTCGCGGATGATTGCGACCTCGCGATATATCGAATACGAAGGTAGTGGGCACGCCATCGGAATCACTGATCGTCAACGGGTGAACGCGGACCTTCTCGTTTTTCTTGAGGAAATAGAGAATTCAGGAAATTGATCATTGGGGTCGCGAAGTTACCTGAACTTCGGCCTTGCAACGGGGCGAACGCCCTCGCGCTCAATGGCACGGCGCGTACTCGCCAACAGGCCGTCCTCCTGATACCGCGGGTCGAATTCACGGTTGGCTGCGATCGCGTGGCGTACACGCGTTGCGCAAGCGCGTCATGACGGCTTCGAATTCGTCCCGCTGACCTGACCCGGGAATTGCGAACCACGATGAACCGGAGATAATGGCGCTTCTGAAGTGCCCCGGTTTTTCGGTCCGTTTTCGACACTAGCCGGCGACCGTTAGATGCCCGGGCTTTTTCCTTACAACACCTGTCAGGCAAAGACGGTGGAAGGGACGTTCTTGAGAGCCATGTGAGGTCGACTCCCATTGTAGTCATGGCGCTAGGCCTCGAGGACCGCTTCGGCGTGCTCGATCGACTCGAACCAGTGCACGTTAAGGCACTCGTCGCGCAGTGATCCGTTGGAGGTCTTGAAAGCATGTTGTCGGTCGGCTTGCCAGACCGAGTGAAGTCGATGCGCACGCCGTGGTGACACGCTCACATCTTCATCAAGCGTCCCGAAAATTCGCTGCCGTTATCGGCAAACACACGCATCGGTCGGCCCCGCTGCGCGAGCAGCCGGTTCAGCGTGGCCACCACGTGTTCACTGCACAAGCGCGCGCCAACGTCGATGGTCAATGCTTCGCGCGTATAGACATCGACGACCGTCAGCGCGCGGAATCGGGTTTGATCGCTCGGTTGGTCAGATACAAAATCCAGACTCTACGCCAGATTCGCAGCACACGACGCCAGACGTCGCTGATGTTTCATAACCATCTTGCGCCGACGTGACTGCTTGCGGCGCAGCGCCAGCCCTTCCTCCAGATACACGCGCTCGACCAGATGCTTGCTCACCCGCCAGCCTTCGCGATTGAGCAAGATCCAGATGCGACGTGACCCATATCGCACACGAACCGCCGCCCGCTCGCGCATGCGTTGCCGCAACGCGGTTCGAGGATTGAGCACGCTGCGATAGCGTTGTAGCGAACGGTGCTGCTGTTACACCAACTGACGGGCTCGTCGCTCGCTGCAGCCGTGGTGATCCATCAAGTAGCTCACCATCATCCGCTTCAGCGCGGGCAGGGCCATTAATAGGATGGTCCACCTGTCCTGCGATTGCATAATCTAAATACACCGATAATCAACCGCTGTACTGACTATCAGTCATCTATGCGAGCGGGCGCCGAGCTGGATCGTTCGCGCATGGTTCCCTGCGTGGATGGATGCTGTGCACCGATCGTGCCGCTCGTTGATGCCTTTCGCCGATATGTGCTTGAGCAGCCGGAACTGTGTAGGGATTCTGCCTTCTCGCCAGCAGGGGCCCGGCGTCCCCAACTCGCGCTATACGCCTTCCATGACGGGTAGGCTCGCGCCGTCCACCAACCCGGTTTCCAGCGTAAACGGGCCAATACCTTCGAGGCAACCGATATTGACGCGCCAGAAATCCGTTCCCATGGGCGTCTGGAGGAACGGATGGACGCCGCAATGCTTGCAGAAATAATGTTTCGCCACGCGCGTGTTGAACTGGTACATGGCCAGCGAATCCTCGCCACGCAATATCTTCAAATTGCCCTCAACGAACGGCGGTGACATCAATATTCCTTTGCGCCGGCAGAGGCTGCAATTGCAACGTATTGCCGGGGTGACGGCGGTGCGTACTTCGAATTTGATGGCCCCGCAATGGCAGGACCCGTTCAACAGTTCGGCGTTCATGTGTTCGTCTTAAGTCAAAGCGATTTCTCACTATAACGTAATTTCGCATAGCGAATTGTTCTGGATTCCCGCCGGGCGGTATGGCCGCGATTGGTCGGTGCCGCTTAACTCCGTCTGTAGCCATTCGGCGGAGACTTATTACACAGTGTATTAACTGTTGTGCGCGGGGGCGAGCAAAAAATTCGTATTAAGCGCGCCCCGTTGAGTCCGACACGCCGTGCGTCGAGCGACGCTGAACTTCCGGGTTCGTTTAGGGTTGTTCTTCGTTGTTCGCTGCCTACCACCGTCCGCAGGAATGTAAGTGAGCCCCCGCGCGTTGCTGGCGGGCGTCGGACGAGCCTCGACGGAGGAAACCGCGGAGTGCCCGTCACCTGAGGATCTCGCCGTAAAACAGGTAATCCTCAAAACGTTGACCTCTCGTGTGAC
>NZ_JBAUSA010000318.1:0-8292 GCF_049581465.1 Caballeronia sp.
GCTACGGCATGCGGCGCGGCACGTTGTTGCTGGTCCAGGCGCCCGCCAGCTTGCCGCCGACGTTCTCAGACGGAGGTCAGGGTTTCGAGGTCTTCTGGGCACTTTTTGTCCGTTCGCTCGCCGCCGAAATTGCGCCATTTTCGACGTTGATGGGCAGCACCCTGCCGCGCCGGTACACCGGCGATCTGGCCGTGGATGGACGCGGGGAACTGCTGGTCGTGGGATGAAAACATTCGGCGTAAGGTGGAACAATCCGTGAAGCAACGCGCAGGGAACCGGGCAAGAAAAACGCGAGACACGGCCTACGCCGCAACCAACGCAAGGAGGCGACCATGAACATCGCGCGTTCGTCCCCCGCACCGCTCAACGCGAGTGCCGGCGTGCCGCGTTTTTCATCCGCGCAGATCGCACTGCACTGGGTTATCGGGCTGGCGATCATCGCCATGCTCGGCATCGGTCTCTACATGGTCGGGCTGCCGAAAGGCCTCGCGTTCAAGTCGAGCCTGATCAACTTCCACAAGTCGCTTGGGATGACCGTTTTCCTGCTTGTGCTGATTCGCATCGTGGTTCGCCAGGTCGCAGGCCGGCCTCCGCTTCCCCCGATGCAAGCGTGGCAACGCGCCGCCGCGAGCATGACGCAGGGTCTTTTATATGTAGCGATGATCGTCATGCCCCTGACGGGCTACCTTGGCTCGTCATTCAACAAGTTCGGCACGCGCTTCTGGGGCATACCGCTGCCGATGTGGGCCTGGGACGACCCCGGCTTGCGCAAGATTTTCTTCACAGTGCACACGGCCTGCGCCTGGGTGCTGATCGCGCTGATCGTGCTGCATGTGGCCGGTGCGCTCAAACATCAGTTGATAGACCGCGACCGCCTGATGGAAAGGATGCTGCCATGGTGAGGCTTCATGGATTGTTGAAGGAGGGGCGCCGCGAGCGCCACGCCGTATGAAAATCAAGGTGCTCGGTTCGTCCGCGGGGGGCGGTTTTCCGCAATGGAACTGCAACTGCCGCAATTGTGATGGCGTGCGAAACGCCACGCTGAATGCGCAGCGCCGCACGCAGTCCTCAATCGTCGTGAGTACGAATGGCGAAGACTGGCTGCTCGTCAATGCATCGCCGGACCTGCTTGCGCAAATCGCGGCCCATCCCGAACTGCAACCGGCGCGGCGCGTGCGCGACAGCGGCATTGCGGCTGTCATCACAATGGACGCGCAGGTCGATCACGTGACCGGTCTGCTGATGCTGCGTGAACGGGACACTCCATTGCCGCTCTACGTCACCGACGCCGTGCTGCAGGACCTGAGCACCGGCTTGCCCGTTGTGTCCATACTTGCGCACTACTGCGGCGTCGAACGCCATGCCATTCCGCTGGACGGATCGTCGTTTGCCGTTCCTGCGTTACCCGGCATCCGCATTGAAGCGCTGCCGCTCTCGAGCAAGGCGCCGCCTTATTCGCCGC
Source organism: Caballeronia sp. (assembly GCF_049581465.1). Taxonomy (GTDB): domain Bacteria; phylum Pseudomonadota; class Gammaproteobacteria; order Burkholderiales; family Burkholderiaceae; genus Caballeronia. The sequence goes on from NZ_JBAUSA010000318.1 coordinate 1,463, forward strand.
ATCGCGAAGCGCCGCAACGCGGTGACAACATCGGGCTGACGTTCATCGACGAACGCTCGGGCAAGCGCGCGTTCTACGCACCCGGCCTCGGTGCACTCGAGCCTCATGTACTCGAAGCCATGAACGCGGCCGACCTGTTGCTGGTCGATGGCACGCTCTGGACGCCGAACGAAATGATCGAACTCGGACTCTCCAAAAAAACTGCCGCCGATATGGGTCACCTCGCGCAAACCGGTCCGGGCGGCATGATCGACGTGCTTGATTCGATTGGACGCGCCGGGGTACGAAAAGTCCTTATCCACATCAACAACACGAATCCGATCCTGATTGAAGACAGTCCCGAACGACGACGGCTCGCGGAGCACGGCATTGAAGTTGCATTCGACGGCCTGGCATTCGAGCTTTAAGTATTGATAGCGCGCATGGGAGGACTTAAGTGAACGGCCGCACTCCGATGACTACCGAGCAAGATAACCCCTGGACCCGCGAGGAGTTCGAAGCCCAGCTTCGCGCGAAAGGCACCGCGTATCACATTCATCATCCGTTCAACGTGAAGATGAACACGGGCGGCTGTTCACGCGAGCAGATTCGCGGCTGGGTCGCGAACCGCTTCTATTACCAGATCAACATTCCGCTGAAGGATGCGGCCGTGATGTCGAATTGCCCGGATCGCGAGACGCGCAGGCGCTGGGTGCTGCGCATCCTCGATCATGACGGCTACGGCAACGACGAAGGCGGCATCGAGATATGGGCGCGGCTAGGCGACGCCGTCGGTCTCTCCCGCGACGAACTCTGGTCGCTGCAACACGTGACGCCGGGCGTGAAATTCGCCGTCGATGCCTATGTCAACTTCGCGCGCCGCGCGCCGTGGCAGGAAGCGGTGTGTTCGTCGCTGACCGAGATTTTTGCGCCGCAGATCCACAAGGACCGGCTGGCCACGTGGCCGTCGTGCTATCCGTGGATAGAAGCCGATGGCCTCACGTATTTCCGGTCCCGTATCTCGCTGGCGCAGCGCGATGTCGAACACGGTTTGCAGGTCACACTCGATTACTTCAAGACCCGCGAACAGCAGCAACGCGCGCTCGACATATTGCAGTTCAAGCTCGACATCCTGTGGTCAATGCTCGACGCCATCGAAAAGGCCTTCCCCCAATGACCGCAGCCACGCTCAAGCTCAAGGCAATCTTTCGGCTGCAGTGGGAACCGGCGCAGGAAGCGCACGTGCTGCTGTATCCCGAAGGCATGGTGAAGCTCAATCAAAGCGCCGGGGAGATCCTCAAGCGCTGCGACGGCACGCGCGATATCGACACGTTGATCGTGGACCTGCAGCAAGCGTTTAACGCGCAGGGCATAGGCGACGAAGTCCGTTTGTTCGTGGCGGAAGCCGAGCGCCGCGGATGGCTGGAAACCGTGGAGGCTGCACCATGAGCGATATCGCCCCGCCGCTGTGGCTGTTGGCCGAACTGACGTACCGATGCCCGCTGCATTGCGTGTTCTGCTACAACCCGGTGAACTACACCGACCACAGCAGCGAACTGTCCACCGATCAATGGCTGCGCGTATTGCGCGAAGCGCGCGCGCTCGGCGCGGCGCAACTGGGTTTTTCCGGCGGCGAGCCGCTCCTGCGCGACGACCTCGAAGTGCTCGTGCGCGAGGGACGCCAGCTCGGTTTTTATACGAACCTGATCACGTCGGGAGTCGGCTTGACGGACAAGCGACTCGACGCATTGAAAGAGGCCGGTCTCGATCACATCCAGTTATCGTTCCAGGACTCGACCCAGGAACTCAACGACTTCCTGAGCAGCACACGTACCTTTGATCTGAAGAATCGGGTCGCGAAATCAATCAAGGAGCACGGATTTCCGATGGTGCTCAACTGCGTGCTGCATCGATACAACCTGCCCCACGTAGACAAGATCATCGACATGGCGCTTGCCATGGGCGCCGAATATCTCGAACTCGCGAACACGCAGTACTACGGCTGGGCGCACACCAATCGTGCCCAACTGATGCCGACCGCCGAGCAGTTGCAAGAAGCCGAAGCGGTGGTTCAACGCTACAGAAGCGAAATCGGTGACCGCTGCAAAATTTTCTTCGTAGTGCCGGACTACTTCGAAACGCGGCCCAAACGCTGCATGAACGGCTGGGGCTCGGTGTTTCTCGGCATCGCCCCGGACGGCGCGGCACTGCCCTGCCACACGGCGCGTTCGCTGCCCGGCCTGACGTTCCCGAACGTGAAGGAGCACTCGATCCGGGAGATCTGGTACGACAGCGACGCGTTCAACCGATTTCGTGGCTTCGACTGGATGAAGGAACCCTGCCGCAGTTGCGAGGAAAAAACCATCGACGCAGGGGGTTGCCGCTGCCAGGCGTACCTGCTGACCGGCGACCCGGCCAACGCCGACCCGGTCTGCGATAAATCGCCCCACCACGAAGCCGTGATCAACGTGGTGCGCCGTGCGGCAGTTGAACGCGAGCCGCAAGCGCAACCAATCATGTTTCGCAACGACAGCAACTCACGCCGGCTGGCGGCGTCGCCCGACGGCCCTGATCCAGACCATCACAACGTCCCCGAGCTCGCGGGAGTCCGCAAATGACTATCGCCAATATCAGTGTCCTCCTGGTCGACGACCACGCCGTGGTGCGCGAGGGTTACCGGCGCCTTCTCGAACTGAGTCCGGACGTGAGTGTGGCCGGTGAAGCCGCCGATGCTGCACAGGCGTACCAGCGTTTCTGTGCATTGCGTCCGGACGTTGTCGTGATGGACCTGGCGCTGCCGGGCGCGAGCGGCATTGAAGCAATGCGACGCATGCTCGCCCGCGAACCGGACGCCCATGTGCTGATCTTCAGCGTGCACGAGGAGACGATCTTCGTGCGGCGTGCGCTCGATGCCGGCGCGCGTGGTTACGTGACGAAGGCAAGCGCGCCCGATGTCCTGGTGGAAGCAGTCCGGGCAATTGCCGCGCGAGCGCGCTATCTGAGCCCGGACATTTCGCAAGCGCTCGCATTGCGGACCGCGTTCCAGGAAGGGCCGCCGGGACGGCAATTATCGGCAAGGGAATTCGAGGTGCTGCGTCTGCTGGTCCAGGGTTATACGCTGCCGAGCATTGCGGAGAGACTGGGCGTGAGTCAGAAGACCGTTGCCAACCACCAGTCGGTGATCCGGCAGAAGTTCGGCGCGGACAACGGGGTGCAGCTTGCGCAGATGGCGAACCGCCTGGGTCTTCATTTCTCCGATTTCGCCAACTCAGCCGGTTCGCTAAGCTCGTTCGGCTCGGGCAATCCGGCCTGAACCGGCACCCGCGCGCAGAACAGGAAGCCACTGCCCGGTTGGCTTGCGATATGGAACTCACCGCCGATCGCCTCGACACGCTCGCGCATGCCGATCAACCCCAGGCCCGTGCGCGGTATTGACAGGTCGATGCCGGGACCGTCGTCGGTCATGGTCACCATGATCTCGTCGCGGTTCTTCCGTCCTGAGTCTTTATCCTCCGCAGTGCGAACCAGGTAAATTTCCACTCGCGACGTGTGCGCAAACTTCGACACGTTGGTCAGCCCTTCCTGCACCAGCCTGTAAAGCGTGATGTTCAGCACGTCCGCCAGAGCCGAGAAGTTGCCTTCCACCGTCAGGGTGAACGAAGCTTTCGGCAAGCGCTCGCGCCAGCTTTCAACGCAATGCTCCAGCGCGCTCGGCAGGCCGAATTCATCGAGACCGATGGGCCGCAAGCGCCGGATCATTCCGCCTATTTGCCTATATACCGTGCTGGCGCTCTGCATGACCGCTAGCGACAAACGATGGACTTCAGGCTCGCCTTGCGCCGACAGGTCGCGGATACGTCCCGCGTCCAGCGCGATGGCGTTCAGGTACTGCCCGAGTTCGTCGTGCAACTCGCGTGCGAGATGACGGCGCTCGTTTTCCTGTGCCCCGATGTTTTCACTCGCGAGACGGCGGTTGTCGGCCAGGAGCCGTTCGGTTTCCTCTTCAAGTGCGCGGCGATGCAGCAATTCCCGTTGCGACTCCCGATAACGGCGCCAGGCAAACCACGCAAGGCCCAATGCCAGCACGACCAGCGTGGGAGGAAGCTCGTCCAGCTGGAAGCGCTCGAAACGACGCGTGAGCAAATACGTGAGCTCGCCGACATTGAAGCGCGTGCAGAGCGCAGCGGCGAGCATCGTTGCCCCCAGCACGCAAGCGAGATCGCGCCGCGCGCTTGAGTGCGGTGCGGGCGATTGTGCGGGTGAGGTCGGGAAATCGGGTGGCATGGCGCTCTCATTCTACTCAGCGCGCGGGCTCGCGTCGCGTGTGTACCGAGCGGGTTGGGAATGCTTCCCCCTGTAATCGGGAAGACCTCCCGGTTGCATCGGCTGCATCTTGTGGGAGGCTTTCAGTATGGCAACGACGCGGATATCCACTGTGTCCGAACGTTGTGCCAATAACGACGACCACGACAACCTGCAGGAGACGATCATGAGCACAGCGCTGCATCACCGTTCTCGCACGCCTCCGTTCGCGCTGCGTTTGTGCGTCGGCAGTGCGCTTGCGGGCCTGAGCGCCACGGCCTGGGCACAAGAGGCGGCCGCTCCGCCGGTGGCGGCATCCGAGGCGAAGGTAATCCAGCTTGAGCCGATCGTGGTCGTTGGCACCACACCCCTGCTGGGCATTGGCACGCCGCTTACGAAGGTGCCTGCCAACGTCCAGACCATCAAGGGCAGCGCCATCGAACAGCAGCATCCAAACGACATCACCGACTATTTCGAAAGGAACGTGGTCAGTGTCGACATCAACGAGGCCCAGGGCAATCCGTACCAGACCGACATCAACTATCGCGGCTTTACGGCGTCGCCGCTGCTCGGCACGCCGCAGGGTTTGTCCGTGTTCCTCGACGGCGTCCGCGTCAACGAGCCATTTGGCGACGTAGTGAACTGGGACCTGATCCCGCAAGCCGCGATCAAGACGATCCAGATAATCCCCGGCTCCAATCCCACCTTCGGCCTCAACACGCTGGGCGGCGCCGTTACCGTCTTTACGAAAAACGGCCGCAGCGATCCGGGCGGCGACGCGGAAGTGACGGCTGGCTCGTGGGGCCGCAAGACGGCGCAGATCGAACAGGGGGGCGTGATCGGCGATAATCTCGATTATTACTTCACCGGAAACATGACCAACGACGACGGCTGGGCCGACCACAACTCCAGCCGCGTGCGGCAAGCCTTCAGCAAGCTGCGCTACACCGATGCGGACACCACGATTTCAGTATCCATGGGGGGTGCCGACAACGATCTGCAGGGCTCGCAGACCATCCCGCGCTCCTTCCTCGATGACTACAAGCAGGCCTATACGTTTCCGGACCAGAACCAGAACCAGCTCGGTTATCTCACGCTGTCGGGCGAGCACTATTTCAACCCCAACCTGCAGATCAGCGGCAACGCGTATTACCGGCACTACCGCAATGTGAACACCAGCAGCAACACCAACGACGACTTCGGCATGACGGATGCCGACGGCAACATCGACACGGTCCAGGCGACCAACGTGCAGTCAGTGATTGTCACCGACAGCTACGGCGCCAGCCTGCAAATGACGCTACTCAACAAGCTGGCAGGCATGGAGAACCAGTTCGTCGCGGGTATGGCGGCCGACTTCGCCAACTCGCATTTCACGCAGGCTTCGCAAGACGCGCAATTTACTGATTCCCGCGCAACCATAGGGATTAGTCCGTATGAGCAGGAAACCGATGCAAAGACGCGCAACGCCAACTACGGCGTGTATTTCGACGACACGTTGTCGATCACGCAGCAATGGTCCGTGACACTGGCCGGGCGTTATAACTGGTCCAAGTCCGACATTGGCGATGAAAGCGGCGTAGAGCCGCTGCTCGACGGCAGCCACACCTTCTCGCGCTTCAACCCGGCGGTGGGCGTCAACTGGAACCCTACCTCCACCTTCACCGCCTACGCCACTTACAACGAAGGCATGCGCGCGCCGACCGCGATCGAACTTGCCTGTGCCGACCCGGCCGCGCCGTGTTCCTTGCCGAACGACTTTATTGCCGACCCGTCGTTGCAACCGGTGATCTCGAAGACCTACGAGGTCGGCGCGCGGGGCCAGTTCGGGCACGCGTCGTCGTGGAGCGCCGCGCTCTACCGGACAACGCTCGATAACGACATCCAGTTCATCAGCAGCAATGGCGCGGCCAGCACGCTCGGGTTCTTCCAGAACGTGGGCAAGACGCGCCGGCAAGGCGTGGAACTGACCGGGACCACGCAGTTCGGGCCGCTGACTGTGGCCGCGAATTACAGTTACGTGGATGCGACCTATCAGTCGACCTGGACCGAAAGCAGTTCCAGCAATTCGAGCGCCGACGCCAACGGCAATATCACCGTCAAGCCGGGAGACCGCATCCCGGGAATTCCGCAGAACACGATCAAGTTGCGGCTCGACTATGCCGCCACACCGAAGTGGAACGTGGGCACCAACCTGACGTATCGCGGCAACATCTTCGCCCGTGGCGACGAAGACAACCAGGACGTGAACGGTACGGTAGCGGGCTATTTCCTGATCGACCTCGACACTACCTACAACGTCACGAAGCAGCTACAGATTTTCGCCACCGTCACGAACCTGCTCAACAAGCGCTATGCGAGTTTTGCGATTCTCGGCGAGAACGATTTCGATGGTGCGAACCATACGTTCAACGGCGCCAATCCGGTCAACGAGCAATTCCTGGGTATCGGGGCGCCGCGGGGGGCATGGGTGGGGCTGAGGTATGCATGGAAGTAGCGGGAAAAGTTCGCACCGGATTCTTTCCTCGCCCCGGGTGCGAACGCAAACC
>NZ_JBAUSA010000319.1:0-3509 GCF_049581465.1 Caballeronia sp.
GCGTGGTCGTTCTGCTTAAGTCGGATTTTCTTGCTTATTTCTGTTAGCCCCTGTCCGGGGCGGGACTTCATTTCTTTTCAAACGCGAAAAGAAACGAAGCAAAGAAACGCGTTTTAACCCGCGAATACCTCAGTGTCGTCGTTGCTCACTTCAGGGTTTTGGCCCGAACGTAGCTCGGCCTCCACACATCAACCCGCACTCGAACACCCTCCCCAAGCACCAACGGCGCGCACACGCTTCGCCTCAACGGCTCCCAACCCGTTGCCGCTAGCGGCAACCCACTTATCCGCAGTCGAACACCCATCTCTCTTTTTCGCATGCTCAGGTCGGCGAATATACCTCCGGCATGGGCGCCAATAACGCCTCAATATCCTCAGCAGAAAACTTGGCCGCGCCCGTCGCATCCTCACGCAAAATACTATCGGCTAAGGCCGCCTTGCGATCCTGCATCGCCACAATCCGCTCCTCAATACTCCCCGCCACAATCAACTTATAGACAAACACAGGCTTCGTTTGTCCCAACCGGTGCGCCCGGTCAGTCGCCTGATTCTCAGCAGCCGGATTCCACCACGGATCGTAATGAATCACGGTGTCAGCAGCCGTGAGATTCAAGCCAACGCCTCCCGCCTTCAAACTAATCAAGAACAACGGGACTTTCCCGTCCTGAAAACGCTGCACCGGCGTAATCCGATCAGTGGTGTCACCCGTGAGCGTCACGTACGGAAGTCCCGCCTTATCAAGCGCCTTGGCAATAATCGCCAGCATCCCGGTGAACTGCGAAAACAACAACACGCGCCGCCCTTCCTCCAACAACTCCGGCAACATGTCGAGCAGCAAATCCAGTTTCGCCGATTCCTCCACTCGACCCGCTCGCGCAAGCTTGACCAGCGCCGGATCGCAACACACTTGCCGCAGCTTCAACAACGCTTCCAACACCACGATATGGCTGCGCGCCAACCCCTGTTCCGCTACCGCCATGCGCACCTTTTCCTGCATCGCCGTGCGCACGGTCTCGTAAAGATCGCGCTGCGCGCCTTCCAGCGCCACCGTCTGCACAATCGTCGTCTTTTGCGGCAACTCCTTCGCGACTTCGTCCTTTCGCCGACGCAACATGAACGGCCGAATCCGTCGCACCAACAAATCGCGCCGCACAGGGTCATCATATTTTTCAATCGGCGTGCGCCAACGCTTCGTGAAATCCTTCTGCGTACCCAGGAAACCAGGCAGCAAAAAGTCGAACTGCGCCCATAACTCACCCAAGTGATTTTCAAGCGGCGTGCCAGTCAAACACAACCGATGCCGAGCCCGTAAATCGCGAATACCCTTCGCGGCCTTGGTCGCGACGTTCTTCACAATCTGTGCTTCGTCAAGAATCAGCAGGTGATATTCGTGCGCGGCAAGCATCGCCTGGTCCCGCCACAGCAACGGGTACGTGGTCAGCACGAGATCGTGATCGCCAATCTGGTCGAAACGCTCCTTGCGCTGCGGACCATGCAAATCGAGCACCCGAAGCGCAGGCGCAAACTTTCGCGCTTCCTCGCGCCAGTTGTGAACAAGCGTGGTGGGCAATACAACGAGTGCAGGCCGGTCAAGTCGCCCCGATTCCTTCTCGACCAAAATGTGCGCAAGCGTCTGTACGGTCTTGCCGAGGCCCATGTCATCGGCGAGTACACCGGACAAGTTACGCTCGCGCAAGAACTGCATCCAGTTGAGTCCCTCGCGCTGGTAGGCGCGAAGTTCGGCGTGCAATCCGGCGGGCACGGGCACTTCGCGCAATCCAGGACCATCCTGCAGACGTTCGGCCAGGGCGCGAATGGATGCGTCGCCATGAAATTGCCAGCGGCCGGTGTCAGTCAACGCTTGCAGCCGGCCGGCATCTTGCTCCGAGACACGGATCGGTTTGACGCCGACGGTATCGAAGAGATCGATCAGCACGCGCACCACCGGCTTGATCCGGTCCGCGCGTATGCGCAGGCGCTCGCCGAGATCGGTCCGGAGTTCAATGCCCTCGCTGTCCTCGATCGAGTCCATTGCGCCGGCGAGCCAGCGCCGATCGCGCTGGAACAGGTCGGCCAGTAAAGGTTCCAGGCGCACGGTCCGGTCGCCAACGGCAATGCCAAGTTCGAGGTCGAACCAGCCATCGCTCGCCTGGCGGGCAGTGCCTTCAATGTCATCGATCTCGATGAAATCGAAGCGAAATTCGGGGGTGATCGATACCTGCCAGCCGCTCTCACGCAACGTCGGCAACGAATGATTGGCGAAAGCAGCCCATGCATCGGATGACGGCAAGCCGATCACGCCAGGGGGAATCGGCTTGGGGCCGAAGCGCTGGTGCGGGGGGATCTTGCGGAAACCGAGCTCGTAAAGTGCGCCCGCGTAGCGCTCTTCCACGTCTAGGCGGCGCCTGACCTGCACGATCTCGCCCGTGTCGGCGCGCATGACGGTCGTGGAACGCGCCGGATCGATGCGATATCCGTCGTAATCGAAACTCACAAGCCCGAAATCCAGCAGCGCGGCGCGCTCGTCGCGCGGCCGGTAGCCACCGTTAATGGGCAGGGTGTTGAGCGTGAGCCACGGCACCGGCTCGACGTCCACCACTCGCACGTCCACCCCTTCCTGCTCGGGTGGAGGCGGAAGGTCTGACGCGACTTCACGCAACATCGCGCCCACCAACGGGGCTTCCGCGAGCGAAATCGGCGGCATCGAGAGGTAATCGGCGAGTTGCCGCGCGGGTTGCGGCATGTCGACGATACCCGCTTCGTGCGTGGCGCCGTCCGTGTACCAGAGCGGCTCGGTGACAATGACGATCGACGCGGCAGGCTCGGTTTGCAGCACGGGGCGCACGCGGTCGTCGGGGTCGGGCATCCACTGGATATGTCCCGTTCGTGCGGGTCCTTCGCGCAGCGGCCGGCGCGGCTCGATTGATTCGGTGAACGCAGGGAGCGCGGCGAACAGGCGGCCAGTAGCCAGCATTTTCTGCAGCAGGTCGGCGCCGTGTTCGCCATGCAGCGTGAAATTGCCGAACTCGTTGCGCGAGCGCGAAATAAAAAACGCCCGCAGGATCACCATGTCGTCGTCGCCAACAAATTTCGGCGGCTTGACGAGCGCGGCGTCAACGTTGGTCCACGGCCGGTCGAGCGTGCGAAACGTGCCGTCGTCGCTCAATCGGACCTTGTAGAACTCGACTTGGGTAAGCCGCGAAATGCGTCCCTGACCCACGACATAAATCAGCGCAAGCGTCCCATTGGCCGCCGGCTTTTTAGCGGCGGCCGTACGCGTCGAAGCAAAGCGCGAGCGGAATCCTTCGAGCCAGCCCGCGACTTCCGGACGCACGGCCCCATCCTGTGGTTCGGGCGCGTCGCTGGCGCTTGCCAGCAGCACCGCAGCCGCGTGCTTGCAGCCGAAGCCGACCGGGCAGGAACAGTGGCCACGGGCCGACAGCGTGCCATTCTGGTCGTGAAATATCACCGTTACCTGGTAAGGCTGGCGCTGCGTGCCCTGGACGTCGG
>NZ_JBAUSA010000320.1:0-3820 GCF_049581465.1 Caballeronia sp.
GTTTGAAAAGAAATGAAGTCCCGCCCCGGATAGGGGCTAACAGAAATAAGCAAGAAAATACTACTTATGCAGAACGACCACGCTAGCAGAAGGACGCAACGCTCTCCCCACACTCGCCGCGAGCAGCCCCCTCCACACCGACCGCAATCAAAACCCGCCCTAGCGGCACGCGCTACTGCGAAGCTCCCCCGGCTGCAGGGGCACTGGCTGCTGGTTGGGGGTTCTGGCTCTCATAGGCGCGCTTCTCGCGAATCGCGTTGAAAAACAGCGTGCCAATAACGAACAGCACCACGACCACAATCAGAATGCTGATCGCGAACGTGGGATGCCTGCGCGTTGGGGCCTTGTTGCGGCGGTCATCGGTCATGAAATCGGGAATTTTGGGTTGATGTGCGAAGCGCGCCATCTTACCCGACCCGGGTTTCAGAAGGATTGTGGCACCGCACCCGGGAACCCGATTCCCGACTCAATTGCCGGTAACGTTGAGCGGCGGGCGCACGGGAAGCGCGGTCGAATACTTGATCTGCTCCATGGCGAAGCTCGAACTGACGTCGTACAGCGGCACCGCGCGAATCAGCGTTTTGTACACGCGGTCGTAATCGTCAATATCCGACACCACCACCCTCAACAAATAATCCGTCTCCCCACTCATCCGATAAACCTCAACCACTTCAGGAATGTCACGCACGGCCCGCGTGAAGTCCTCGGACCAGGTCTGCGTGTGCTGGTTCGTCCTGACCGAGACGAACACCGTGGTTCCGACGCCTAGCTTGCGAGGATCACATAGCGCTACCTGGGCGCGGATGACGCCGGTCTCTTTTAGCCGCTGAACGCGTTTCCAGCACGGCGTTTGCGAAAGATTCACGCGCGTCGCCAATTCGGCGATTGGCATCGTCACGTCTTCCTGTAGCAACTCCAGCAACTTTCGATCAATGAGGTCCATGCCCACAGCCCGCCCCTTATAGGAAATTATTCTACTTTTTCGTGCCTTGGAGAAATTATATGGAAACTCTTTCTCTACGCAAACCGGTATAAATGACGCTCATTCACGTTGTTTTCGCCGAGCTTTGCCCATGAAACTCAATATCGACACGAACCCAGCGCTCATCGGCCTGCATCGCGCGCTTGACGAGGCATGCTGCCTCGATCTTTCATCAGCGGAATTCGCGCTGGGTGTGCGCTCGGCGCTTGCCGCGTCGACCGCGCACGCGCAACTCTTGACTGCTGCCCAACGCGAAGGTGACGCGCAGACGTATCGGCGGCATTTGCTCTATGCGGACCCGCTCGGCCGATACGCAGTCGCGGCGCTCGTCTGGCAATCAGGTCACGCAAGTCCGGTTCATGGCCACCATACGTGGTGCGCTTATTCCGTAATCGAAGGCGAGTTGTCAGAGACGCTGTTTGCGTGGAACCACCAGGCGCACTGTGCCGTCCAGACGCGGCAACATCCACGCACGCCCGGCGCCGTCTCGTTTGTAGCGGCCGGACGGGGCGCGATTCATCGGCTGGAAAACGCGTCGACGGCATCAAGCCCTGCGATTTCGATCCACGTCTATGGCGTGCCCGGTACGCAGATTTCGACCCACGTCAACGATCTCGTCACTGTGGCCTGACAGGCAGGCATGATAGGCAGGCCTGACAGGCAGGCACGACGTTTCAAGCCCGACGATATTCAGCCTTGAACGTTAGCTCCGCCATTGACGCCTAACGCATTGACGCCTAACGCATTGACGCTGACGCGCATCGACGCCTGACGCGTTGACGCATTGACACCTGACGCTTACCGCTCTTCACGCCCTGCCCGGCGTGGATGCTGTCGGAATCTGCGCCGGCACTTGTGCCGACTGATCCGTCGGAGGCGGCGCCGGCTGCGGGTCATGCGAAACATCGCGAGCACGTGCCGCCTCGCTTCGCTCGACCGGCGACAGGGGTTCGCGATACGACTCGTCGGCGTCATTCCACGACGATCCCCGACCCGACACGTCCCGCGACACGCGCACCTGCATCTGTGGCACGGGAACGTCCATTCCCATCTCGTCCATCTTGCGCTTTACCCGCACGTTGAACGCCCGCGCCACGCTCCACTGCTGCAGCGGCAATGTCTTGATCTGGCCTTTGACCACCATCCAGTTCGGATCGAACCGGTCCAGCCCCCACACCTCGATCGGTCCGAGCATCTCGCGCCGATAACGGAAATCAGCCATCAACTCCGCGCCAACCTCGCGAATCATCTGCGTGACCTCGTCGATATCGGCGGAAAACGGTACGCGCACTTCAAACACCGCATAGGCAAAATCTCGCGACAGGTTCTTCACGATCTTGATCTGCGAAAACGGAATGGCGTGTATCGCGCCCTGACCGTCGCGCAGCCGCACAGTACGTATGGTCAAGGTTTCCACGACGCCCGCGTGACCGCCGTCGACCTCGATCGAATCGCCAACCGAAATCGTGTCTTCGATAATGATAAAAAGCCCGGTGATCAGATCGGCCACCAGCGATTGCGCTCCAAAACCCACCGCGAGCCCGATCACTCCTGCGCCTGCCAGCAATGGCGTGACGTTCAGCCCAAGATTGGCCGCGGTAACAATTGCAGCAATGCTCAGCAACGCGACGAAGACGACGTTACGGATCAGCGGCAGCATGGTGCGCGCGCGCATGCTCGGCCCACGGCCCTTGCCGCGCGAAGGATTCGATGCGAGCGCCTCCTGAATACCAGTGTCGATGAGAATCCACACCAGGTAGGCGATGAAGATCGTCAGCAATATGGCCGTAATGCCGTGCGTGATTCCTCGCGCGGCCGCGCTGTCCTGGGCGAGCTTGGCCAGCGAAAATCCCCAGAGATGCGACCACAGTTCGAGGAATGCGAGCCAGATAAACAGGACGACCAGCCGGCCAACATATTTGACGAGCCGCCTGACATAAGCGGACTGGCGGCGCGCCTTTCGCGGCGCGAGTTTTGTCACACGCAACACGATTGCGCTCAGGAACAATGCGATCACCAGCAGCCCCGCGCTCGCGATGTCCATCTGCAGCACATTGTCGGATGCGCCAATGCCTGCGAGCGTCCCAATCACCGATACCGCGGCGAGCAGCAACAAAGGCAAGTGCCACAGGGCGCCTACGACCTCACGGGTTTCAGTCGCGGCCTTGTGCTCGCTACGATAATCGTAGGGACGGCTACGAATCAAATGCGATACGGGCCGACGGAAACCTAGCGCGAAATAGCCGGTCATCACGGCCGCCGCCATGTTTGCGGCAGTCGCGATCAGCCCCGCGAGGTTAGTGCCGAGTTGCTGCGCGACGTCGTAGTTGGACGCCGCGTCGCCAAGCGCGCCAAACGTGCCGATCAGGAACAGCAGACGGCGCGCGTGAACAATCAGCAAATGCACCGGCACCCGCCTGTGCGCCGAGCCGAACAGCGAAAACATGATCAGGCAGATCGAGGAGAACAAAGCGCCGGCCACGATCGCATAGGCTGTCACCATCGCCAGCGTGCGGCCGAGAGACACCGGCATCAAGCGCACGAAGGTGAGTGCCGCGATAAACGCGAACAAATAGGGGCCCACGCGGCGGAGCGCGAAAATCAGGAGTTCTTGCGTCGTGGCATTCGGGCGCAGGCCGAATTCAATTTTGTAGTGCGCATGGATCTGGCGCTGAATATAGACCAGGACATAAGCGCAAACGCCCCACCCCGCCAATGTCAGGCAAAAATTGAGCAACGTTCGGCTGAAAGGCTCCCGGCTATGGCTCGACACAATGGTGAACAGTTCGTTACCCGCGGCATTCAGCCGGCCGCCCCAGTAGTTGAGCGGTGTTCGGC
>NZ_JBAUSA010000321.1:0-2427 GCF_049581465.1 Caballeronia sp.
ACCCTGCCCGATTCGGCGCTGCGTTATCAGGAGACGCCGGGCTGGGATTCGCTCGGAGCGGTGCTGCTGATCTCCTCCATCGAAGATGAATTCAAGGTCGAGATCGCTACGGACCGGGCGTTGAAGATGGATACTTTCAGCGGCGCTGCGCAGTTGCTCCGCGAGCTCGGGGTGCGGGAATGAGCCGGCGATCGTCATGAATCGTCCGCCGACAAGCCAGGGCATGCGGGAGCGCGCACTGCTGCCGCAGATGGTCGAACTGATCGAGCATCATCGGTGCGCGTGTCCTGCGTACGCTCGTGTGCTCGATGCAATCGGTCATTCGTCAGGTCGCCGCTATGCGCGAACTCATGAACTGCCATGGCTGCCTGTGCGCCTGTTCAAGGAGCATGCGTTGATCAGCACCGGCCGCGAACAAGTGGCCGTGCTGACGTCGTCTGGCACGACCGGCGCGAATGTCAGCCGGATCGCGCTGGACCGTGACGCCGCTGAACATCAGCGAGCTTTGCTCACCGCGACGCTGGCAACGGTGCTAGGTCCGCGACGTCTACCGTTGCTCATTATCGACTCGCCGTCGGCGGTACGCCGCGAACGCTCGTCCATTCGCGGGGCCACCGTGCTCGGCGTGATGAATGTCGGTCGCGAGCATGTCTTTGCGCTGGATGACGAGCAGGGCATCGACGCCGCCGCCGTCGAGAATTTCCTGCAACGCCACGGACACGCGACGTTCCTGATCTTCGGCTTCACGTCTCTCGTCTGGACGCGGCTCCATGCATTCGCACGATCACGCGGATTCGATCTGGCGAACGCGATCCTGCTGCACACAGGCGGCTGGAAAAAGCTCGCTGACCAGGCTGTATCGCCACGGGAATTCCGCGCGGGGTTTCTCGATGCAACCGGCCTTCGCCGATGCCACAACTTCTACGGAATGGTGGAGCAAGGTGGCACGATCCATATTGAATCGGCATCCGGCGATGGTTTTTATTGCCCCGATTTCGCCGATGTCATCATCCGCGATCCGCAGACCTGGGAGGAAGCCCCGGTTGGCACGGAGGGGGTTATCGAAGTCTTGAGCGCGGCGCCGCGCGCGCATCCGGGGCACGTGTTGCTGACCGAAGACCGAGGCGTGGTGCATGGCATCGACGACGGCGAGTGGCCGGGCAAGCGCTTCTCCGTGCTCGGCAGGCTCGCGCGCGCCGAGCCCCGGGGATGCGCGGACACATTGCCCGATAGCGCTCAAGGAGCGCGATCATGACCGGCTTGCTCGAAGGGCGGCGTTTGCTTATCACCGGCGTCATCAACCATGCATCGATCGCATTCGCGGTCGCAAAGCTCGCGCAGGAGCAGGGCGCGGAGATTGTGCTCACCGGCCACGGCCGGCTGCACATGGTCGTGGACGCAGCCAGCCGATTGCCGCATCCGCCGCCGGTTGTCGAACTCGATGTGACGCAAGATGAACAACTCGCCACGCTGGCCGAGCGCGTACGGGTTCACTTGCCGCGGGTGGACGGCGTGCTGCACTCGATCGCGTTTGCGCCGCGAGGGGCGATCGGCGGAGATTTCCTGGCTACGAGCTGGGCCGATGTATCGACGACCTTGCAGGTGTCGGCCTATTCGCTGCAGGCGCTGACCACAGCGGTGCTGCCCTTGATGGACGCAGGCGGGGCGATCGTGGGCGTGGATTTCGATGCATCGGTGACGTGGCCCGGCTACGACTGGATGGGCGTGGCAAAAGCTGCGCTCGAATCGAGCGCGCGTTACCTTGCTCGCGATTTGGGCGCGCGCGGTATCCGCGTCAATCTGGTCGCGGCGGGTCCTTTGCGCACTGCCGCCTCTCACGGCGAGCCGCGTTTCACCGATATCGCCGCCGCCTGGCGAGCCCGCGCGCCACTCGGCTGGAATCCTACCGACGCCAACGGCGTCGCTCGCACGTGTGTGGCGTTGCTCTCGGACTGGCTCCCGGTCACCACCGGCGAGATCGTGCATGCCGATGGTGGCTTTCACACGGTAGGGGTCTGACATGACGTGGTTCCGGGGGTATCGATGAATACGGCGAGGTGTTTCAGCAGTCGTATTGCCGTTGTGATCGGCGGCACGCGTGGCATCGGTCTGGCGAGTGCGCGGCTGCTGGCCGCGGCGGGAGCAACCGTGATATTGACCGGCACCGATCAGGCGAAAGCCGAACGCGAGGCGCAGCAGATCGCTGCCGAGTACGGCGTCAGTGCGACGGGGCGGTCGCTGGATCTGGCCGACTACGCGTCGATTAGCGTGACCATCAAGTCGATTGCCGCGGAGCACGGCACCATCGACGCGCTCGTGCTCAGCGCGGGTCTCATGCAGAGCACGCCGCTCGGAATGACTCCGGAGCCGGTTGCTCGGCATCTGCTCGACGTCAATCTGCTCGGGGCCATCGAAGTGCTGCAGGTG
>NZ_JBAUSA010000322.1:0-2481 GCF_049581465.1 Caballeronia sp.
GTTTCTTTGCTTCGTTTCTTTGCGCGTTTGCAAAGAAATGAAGTCCCGCCCCGGATAGGGGCTAACAGTAATAAGCAAGAAAATCCGACTTAAGCAGAACGACCACGCGAGCAAAAGGACTCAATGCTATCCCCACACTCGCCGCGAACAGAACCCCCCGCCCCAAACCGCCCCAGAGACCCCTTAGCAGGCAGCAGCCACCCCCGATGAAGCGAATCCTCATTGTCAAAGTGACATCCCTAGGCGATATCGTCGAGACCCAACCCGTCGTCTCCGACCTGCGCAGCGCGTTCCCTGACGCGCAGATCGACTGGGCTGCCGATGCCGCGTTCGCCGACATCATCCGATGGAACTCCCGCGTCGACCGCGTACTGAGCGCGCCCTTGCGCAAGTTCAAAAAGGCGCGCAACTGGGCAGACCTGAAGGGAATTGCAGCGTCCATCGGCGAGTTGCGAGCGATAAAATACGACGCAATCCTGGACATCCACGGCGCCTACAAGAGCGCGATCATCGCGTTCCTGGCCCGGGGGCGAAAGCGCTATGGCTACCGCAACAAGGACCTCGGCGAGCTCGGCGCAGCCTTCGCGTACAACGCGCGTTTCAGTCCGCGACCGGCCACCGACGCATGGCGCGGAATGCGGGTAAGCGTATCGGAAGCGCTCGGCTATCAATTCGATGACACGCCCGACTTCAATCTGAGCCTGCCTCCGCTCGACGTGCCCCTGGAAATTCCTCCGGGCGCGCCGATCGCGATGCTGTTCCACGCAACGTCCGCCGATGTCAAGAAATGGCCGATCGAGCGATGGGCCGAAACGGGACGCTGGATCGCGGCGCGTGGGTACGCAATCGTGCTGCCGTGGGGCACCGATCGCGAGCGCGCGGAAGGCGAGCAGATCGCGGCGCTCGTTCCGGGCGCGAAGGTGTTGCCCAAATTGAGTGTGCCGCAATGCGCGCACTGGATAGGCGCGTCGGAACTCGTAGTGGGCATGGACACGGGACTGGTCCATCTGGCGCACGCGCTGGGGCGGCGCACCGTGATGATATTCACCGCCACGTCAAGGGAGCATTTTGGCGTGGTGGCGCCGGGACGATCGGTTTCCGTCGGCGATCAACTCGCCCCGCCCGATGTCGCCGCAGTGCTGGCAGCGATCGAGAGCGTGTCGGCGGGCAGCACATTACAGATTCCCTCTGCTGCGCCGTAATACATAGACACCGCCGTGACATAAAGACAACGCTTGCCTGATCAAGCATCGCTTCCGCAAGCGAAAATTGACTCATTCAAGCATAATAATCGGAAGCTTTAACCGAATTAACCGGTACGCGAGACGATATCGCACCGATTGACGGCATTTTTTTGCAGGTTAGACGAGCGCTTGCCCTGAAACGAACCATGCCGATCATGCCCGCTGCCGCCACGCTTGAAACACCGACGTTTTCGCCTTCTGCGCGCCTGCTGCCCGACGATGTCCCCGTCGGCGAGCCGCTTGCCTGGTCGATTGTCACCGCGGACGGCGTGCTCTTGCTGGAAACGGGCGCGATTATCCACAGCGAGGCGGCGCGCAGCTTCCTGTTCGCGCATTTCGAGCCGTTCAGGGAGGATGCCGCGCGAGGCGTTGCGGGGGCTGACGGCGCGAACTCATTCGCGCCAAGTCAGCCTGACATCAGCAATGACCCCTTCACGCTCGATGACATCGGCCTGAAGATTGGCGCACGTCTCGGCGTGCGCAGACAGGCAGCAACGGCCATGTATTCGAGTCGCGTGATCGGCTTTTCTTCCGCGGGGCCGCATCGGCCGCGCGCTGTTTTCGTCACGCAGCCGGTCATGTCGGGCAATGAGCCACTGGATTTGACGCGCGGCGATGAGGTCGAGCTGGTGGCGATTACACCGCGTGCGGTTTTCCACTTTGTCTGCACGGTCGACGCGGTGTGCCGCGACCCATTCGACTACTTCGTGCTGTCGGAGCCCGGCTCGATTCGCCGCTTGCGTTCGCGCAGATTCATGCGCATGCCGACCCACCTGCCGGCCCGGTTCGCCGATGCAGACAGCGCTGACGCCGGGCTTGAACTTGGCCTGGTTCGCGACATCAGCCCGTTTGGGATGTCGCTCGCGGTGCTCGAACCACGAGCGAAACTCGGCGACCGGCTACGCGTGTTGTTTCACTTCAACACGGACGAGACGGATGTCGAGGTCGACTGCCGCGCGATCGTGCGCCACGTCAATCCTGCCGACGCGAACGGCGCTCAAGGTGCCTATGGGCTGGAGTTCGAGTCGCTCGACCCCTCGCAGCGCATTGCGTTGAAGTCGTTCATGGCCGAGAAGGCGTGAACGGGAAGACGTGAGCGGGAAAGGCATAAGGGGAAGGCGTTAGCGCGCGCTGCCCCCAAACGCATCAAGCGGCGGGAAAACCATCCGGGAACAGCCGTTCCACTGCCGCCTCGAAGTGCTGGACCGGCGCCGCGCCGCGCAGCGCGATCGGCGGC
>NZ_JBAUSA010000323.1:0-1948 GCF_049581465.1 Caballeronia sp.
GATGTGCAGGATCTCTCCCGTGACGAACGATGCCGAATCAAGATACAGGACAGCGTTGGAGATATCGCTAATCTCGCCGATACGGCCGAGCGGATGGAAGCTACCCAGCATTTCGTGGGTTTCCGGTGCGTGCATCGGCGTCTTGATGACGCCTGGCGCGACGGCATTGACGCGAATGCCTTTCTTCGCGTACTCAATCGCAAGGGACTTCGTCGCCGCGTTCACACCACCCTTCGTCAAGGCTGCCAGTACCGAATAGATGCCGCTGATCGCAACGTCACCGATGCTAGCCGTCACGCTAACCACGTGGCCGCTTGAATGCTTTTCCATTTCGGCGATGGCGAGTTGTGTGATGTAAAAGAAGCCCGCCATATTCACGTTCATCACAGCGGCGTAGTCTTCGGCGGTGTTTTCCGTGAAAGGCTTGCCGATGTAAATGCCGGCGTTGTTCACCAGTGTATCGATCCGGCCGAACTTGGCGACGCCTTCGGAAATGACACGCTGGGCGACCGCCGGATCACCAATATCGCCGGCAACTGTCAGGATGTTCGGATCTTCTGACGGTTTGATCGATCGCGAGGTTGCAACAACGCGGTAGTCGAGTTTGCGAAATGCCTTCACGATGTCGGCACCAATGCCTTGCGATGCGCCGGTGACGACGACAACCTTCTGTGATTTGCTCATGCTTTACTCCAAAAAAGTAGTTGTTTGGCTTTGATGCCAATCGGACCGATGGCTCCGTGGCATCCGTTGAACGTGGCAACGAGAAGCCTCGTGCCCAGGCAAGCTCTTGAGCCAGAACGACGGGTCAATTCGTCAGAGGGGGCACCCTCGACATTCCTGATTTTTCGCTCCACTCATCGCAAACGCGGTATCGGATGAATAGGGTTTCAGAGGAATCGATGGTAGCCGGATGCGATATCTGCAGCAATTGGCCATTAGGGCAAATCATCTTTGTCGAAACAGCATTTTTGGTCCGGTTTGCCGTGCGGTCCGCCTGCGATGCGTTCGGGACCGTCCCGCGATCGGACCCTCGGGCAGGCTGACGCGGTGGTGCCGTTACGCCCGTTAGGCGTCGCCGAGATACGGCGCGCCTCTTCGCTATGAGTCAGCCATGAACGTCCAGGCTTTACGTTACTTTTTGATGCTCTCCACGACTGGGAGTTTTCTAGCCACAGCCCGACACTTCGAGGTTCCGGCTTCGTCGGTGTCACGATTCATTGCGTCTTTGGAAAAGGAACTGGGACAGCAACTCTTTTACAGGAGCACGCGTGCCGTCACGCTCACCGAGCAGGGGCAGCGCTACTATTCGCAAGTACGTGAGGCTGTAGAACTGCTGGATAACGCCGCCGATCAGCTCGCCCATAGAGACGCCGGTATCCGGGGACTGGTACGCAAGCACCGCAGAGATGGTATTTCAGGCGCTCGTCTAAAGAGACTTTTAAGCCGCAGGATGTAAGCGGTCCGTTGCGAAGCAACAATGCCGAGGTATTGGTGGCTGCTGCTTTGGCAGGACGCGGAATCGTGCTCTTCCCGAGCTGGGCGTTCGCTCCGGCAAGCTTTAAAGATCGGAAGCTTGTGAGCTTGCTGACAGACTGGGATATCTCCGTGTCCGTTGAAGAGCTATACATTCAGATTCTCTCGGCTGAGAACAGGCTGCGGTCTCGTAAAGTGCGCGAGGTATCCGCTTTCCTTGTCGATGCGATCGGATCGCCCCCTTACTGGGACAATGTGTAGCTTTCGACCTCGGTGCTCGTGGTCATGTCCTTGACCTCTGCAGAAAGGGGATAGAGCGGGCGACAACTTCGTCTTTGGTAGTTGAATTCAAGTTTTCACGCGCCAATCGCAAGCTAACCCGCACGAAAATCTGTAAGCAAGCACGAAATATCGAATTGATAAATTATTTGTGGGCTCAACACACATGATGACCTACCTGCGTATCTTCATC
>NZ_JBAUSA010000324.1:0-13224 GCF_049581465.1 Caballeronia sp.
CGTCTGTAGCTTGGGAAGCTACGGTAATGGCCATTATACGACGCCCGCAGAGAACGAGATTTTACGCGGGAAGCCACCCCCACCGCAACTATTCATCCGGTCGCGGTAGCACAACCGGTCGGAATCAGATGCCGAGCATGGTCATGCTGACGGCCAGCCGCGTGACAATAATCAACAGCACCTGGACGATCACGAACAGGAGGATCGGCGAAAGATCGATCCCGCCCAAGCGCGGCAACACCCGGCGCAGCGGCTCGAGAAATGGCGCGGTGATCTGGTAAAGGATCGGCATGGCCGGCGACTGCGGGTTCAGCCACGAGAGCAACGCCATCAGGATCGTCACCCAGATAATCAGGTTGAGCGCCCACTTGATGACGGTGATGATCGCGACCACCAGCAAGGTCGGCAGCAACGCAACCAGGCCGGCCGGATCGACGCCTGAGACCAGCACCATCAAGATCACGAACACAATCGCGCAGAGAATCGCCGCAACAATGCTCGCCCAGTCGATAGTGCGCGTCGTCGGCAAAATCTTGCGTAGTGGCAGGATGAGCCAGTTGGTCGCTTGCATGATCGCATTGGAAACCGGGTTGTAGGGCGGCAGGCGGACGACTTGCATCCAGGCGCGCAAAAGAAGTGCGGCGCCGAACAGCGTAAAGACGGTGTTAAGCAGAAAACGGGCGATCTCGCCAAACATCTCAATTCCTTTTATTAGGGATGGCGCGGCTCTTGTGGCCGCGCGGTTTGACACGGGTGTTGCTAACAATCTGGGGAAGCGTGTGCTCAGGTGCCGGCGCGCCGATCGCTGATCAGCACGATGGGAGGATCTCCGTCAGAATAGTTCGGAAGATCGGCTGCGAACAGCTTGCCATGCGGCTGGATCGCGGCCTTGAAGGCATCGACGGAATCGAACAGCGTGTGGCCAATCGCCACGAACGCGGGCGCCGGTCCCGCCGCCAAGCCGACGTCGACCGACCAGCCCTTGAGGGCGTCGCCCAATTTCTCGGCTACCATCGGCATGTGCGTGTTGCAGTAGTAGTCGATGTCGAACCGGCCATTCTCACGATACGCATATAAAAAGCTGACCTTGATCATTGTTCGTTCTCGTAGCTTGGATGTCGTGGCGTCGAGCGACGCCGCATGATACTTGGCCCACAGCCTCGTTGCCCTTGAGGATACCGGCGCCAAACCCTCGGCGGCTTTGCCACTCGGGTGCGCCGGGCATCACGATATCATGGCTTAATCGCCGCTTGGGTCGCTGGCCGTACGCTCGAAGCGTGGTTGACGTCGCATCGTGGCAAGTCGGCGGCTCTGAGCGTCGCTGCGATGATGGCTTAAGCGTTGGTGCGGGCGACCGACTTCAACGTCAGGTCAATGGCCTCTTCCATAGCATCGAGCGAATCGGGATCGGGCGGCAAGGTCCGACGTCTAGCCAGCGCAATAGCGCGCCGTGTCATCAGTGCATAGAGCGTGGCGTGATCGCCGCCGAGCCGTTGCATCAGCGCCAGTTGCTTGGCCACAATCCCCGCGTCCCCACGCGACACAGGCCCGGCGAGCGCGCCCGACAAGCCCTTTTCACGCGCCGTTTCGATGGTTCCGGCCAGCATCGGCAGGATCGCGCGCAACGCGTCGGCTTCGTCGAAACCCAGTTGTTTCCAGAGTGTCGTGGTCTCCGAGAGTGCGCACAGCGCGAAGCTGGCCGCGTAGTGTGCAGCTGCGTGGTAGAGGAGGCGGCCACCGGGCGGTATTAACAGTGGATAACAGCCGAGCGCCACGGCCAACGCCGCCAGCGTGTCGTGCAGTGGCCCGCTTGCTTCGATCGTGACCGAGCATCCGGCAATGCGGGCCTGGTCGCTCGGGAGCCCGCCAAACAGGAACAATGGGTGAAATCCACCGATATCGACGCCCGGCGCGGTCGCGGGCGCCAGGGTATCGACGGGCGTGGCCCCACTGCAATGCACGACCGCATGCGCGCCGCCCTTGGCCGGATCGAGCCGCAGAGCGTTCGCCGCCGCACCGATGGCGTCGTCAGGAACCGTTAGAAAGAGGATGTCGACGTGTTTTGCGGCTTCGTTTGCGTCGGACACGACGATACAGCCGGGCAGAGCGTTCGCAGTTTCATGTGCCGATACAGCCGAACGGCTAGCGATGGCGGTGACTGGATAGCCCGCTTTCGACCAGATGGCCGCCAGGCAACGCGCGACGCGACCGGCACCGACGAAGCCCAGGCGCGGCGTCGTTGAATTAGGCATGATTTATGCTCCAGTAAAGTTGTGGCGCGACGCATTTTTGCGTCGGGCGATGCAAACGCCAAGTATCGCGCGATGGTGACGACCGCCAAGTGAGGCTCATGTCACGATCGACGGCGATCTTGCAAGGTTCGAGCGACATTCTCTCGGGCCTCGACATTTGGATTGGCGTTCGCGCCAGTGCTTGTTTTGCAACGTTCGGGGGTCGACATGAGTATTTTTGCCTATCGAAAACATTTGCGGTTCCTTAGTCGCGTGCACCGGCGTCAATGGTGGGACCAGCGCAAGCGGCTGACACCGCGCGTGAGTATCAGCGGGGCGTATGTGCCGCCCAGCGTCTCGCGCGAATTCGCCTATGTAAAAGTGGGCTGAACGCGGGCGCGCTGAAAGCGCGTGTAGATTTGGGAAAAAGCCCTGTCGAGCGAATGCGCCGACGGGGCTTTCTTTTGGGCGCGACGAGTCGTACGACAGGAAATTGTAATGAATCATTTCTTTGGTGACATTTGGGCCGGGCGCGTTGGGCCGAAAACCGGGATGCGCTAGGCTGGCAATGCGGCCCGGCAAGCTCGACCGACTTGAAATTCTCTCGCCTGCTCCCAAGTGAAGTCGTACGCGCATTGCAATTTGCAACAAATGCTGACCTCGCGCGTCAGGGTTTTTAGCTACATTGAAATCATGTCGACGCAGCGACCCGTCACGTGTACGGGTCTGCGGCCAGGAGAAGAAAAGTGAAAAAAATCGTACCGTTTTTAGTCGCTGCAGCCCTTGGCGCAGGACTCTCGAGCGCCGCGCAGGCGCACGTCACTGTCGGGATCGGAATTGGCGTGCCGGTTGCGCCCGCTTATCCCGTTTATGCCGCGCCTCCGCCGGTGTATTACGCCCCTCAGGGGCCCGTGGTATATGCACCGCCGGTGGTGTATGCCCCGCCGGCCGTCGTGGTGGGCGGCTATTACGGTCGGCCCTATGGGGGCGGCTATTATGGTTACCGGGGTGGCTACTACCGTGGCGGATACGGCTATGGCTATGGCGGCCGCTGGCATCCTTAAGCCGCTCTAGACCAGCGCTTGTTTGATAATCGGCGTAACGCCAGCACATGCTGACGCTGCGCCGTTTTTTTGCGCTGGCGTTTCACCGACGAGGCGAGAGCACGACTCGGCGGGTTCGCCGATCTCACTGTTAGATACGAGAAGCAGTGCCCACGATCAAGTCGCGGTACCCATCCACAATTACGCTGTACGCGAAGTAAGCGAACAGGATCGCCGAAAAAACGTGGCATGTTCGCAGCAAACCGGTACCTGCGCGTTTTCTCCCGTGGCTTGCGAGCGCGCAGATAAACAGCGTCCAGCCAAGGCCGCCGCAAAAGAATCCGCTGAGGAAAACGAACGCGCTCGCCGGACTTGTCGCACCGGCTTTGGCGATGAGCGCCCCGCCTACGGCCGCAAACCAGAGGATTGCGCTCGGCGATGAAACGGCCAGGAAGGTTCCGCGCAAGAGACTGCTCAGATGTGCGGGCTTTGGCGTGGCGAGATCGGGCTCGCCTTCGACGGGTGGCGCCGTAGCGGGATACAGCGCTTCGCGCGCCATCTTCCATGTCAGCATCAACAACACGATTGAGCCTCCGATCCACACGATCCAGCGCACGGACTCGAATTGAAGCAGCGCCGCCATGCCCGCGAGCGCGAGGGCGGCGTAGATGAGGTCCCCGATGCAAGTACCCAGGCCAAGCATCAGGCCGGGCTTGAAACCATGCGACAGCGTGAGCGAGATGATGGCGACGTTCGCGATGCCGATGTCGAGACACAGCGACAGCGACAAAAAAAATCCATCGGACAGCAATGATGGCCAGGGATGCATCTGGCTTTTCCTTTAGCGAGGGCGGGGATGGTTCTGCTAGCGGCGAGTGTGGGAGAGAGCGGAGCGGTTCTGCTTGCGGCAAGCAGAAGGACTCTACCTATACCGACACTCAGCACTACCAGCAGAACCGTCCTGATCGTCCTTGCCTAAAGCCCCTCGAGCGGCGCATCGACAACAAGCCGTCCCGTTTCGATCCCCATGGTGTTGCGCAGTACGGGCCTGCGATACGTATCGAGTCGATTGCGCTGCGCTTCGGTGCCGATCCCGAGTTGCCTCAGCACGTCCGTCACGATTGCGTAGAGCACGGTGGTGTTGCCATCCTCGACCTTCACCGCAATGCCGATCGTCCCCGTCGGGTGAGCAGCCCCCTGGCGCACGCCGATCGCATAACTCGCATCGGCGCCCACTTTGCCGACCAGGTCGCCATCGAAAGCGCGCATTAACGCGGTACAAAACCGGCCTTCGCCCGCGACGAGTTCCGGATACATCGTCATCGCGCGATAAATCCGGGCAAGCGCGGCCTGGCGACCCGTCGGTTCGGCCTGCGCACCGGCGTCCGCGATTTTCGCGTATAGCCGCGCCAGCCGGTCGAGAGGAAACGCGGGCGTGGGCAGGTTGCAACCATCGATTGCCCATTGCACGCCGTCTTCTGGCAAGTCGCACAGCTCGGCGACGGTCCGTTTCACGCGAACCTGCACCGGATGGTCGGGCAAGTGATAGTCCGCGATAACCGCGTCCAGCGCCCGCGCGGCCGCCAGCATTCCCGCGTGTTTGCCGGAACAATTGCTGCACCCGCTAGTCGGCGTGAAGTCGCGCCTGATCCAGTCCTTCCAGACCGCGTCCGACAATGGCGCGTGAGCGCCGCATCGAAGGTCGGCTTCGGTTGCACGCGACTTGGCAAGCATCGCCAGCGCGCGCTCCACATGCCTCGGCTCACTGTTATGCGAGGCGCACATCAAGGCGAGATCGGCATCGTCGAAATCGAAACGATCCAGCGCGCCGGTTTCAACCACCGCCAGCGCCTGCGCGGGCTTCGCAGCGGAACGCGCGAGCGTCATGCGCGTCGGGTCCCCGAACGAATATAAAAGTGTGCCGCTGGCATCGACCACCGCGACATGCGCGGCGTGCGTGTTCTCAACCGACTCCCCACGATAAACCGTCGCAGCAATCGTCATTTTCGCGCGCCTCCGGAAAAGCCAATCTCATCCCACAGCGCATCGACGCGGCGCTTCACCGCGTCGTCCATCACGATCGGGCGGCCCCATTCGCGATCGGTCTCGCCGGCCCATTTGTTGGTGGCGTCGAGTCCCATCTTCGAGCCTAACCCCGCCTTCGGCGACGCGAAGTCGAGATAGTCGATCGGCGTGTTGTCGACGAGAACCGTATCGCGTGATGGATCGATACGGGTGGTGATCGCCCAGATCACCTCCTTCCAGTCGCGGATATTCACGTCGTCATCCACGACGACAATGAACTTGGTGTACATGAACTGTCGCAAGAAGCTCCACACGCCGAACATCACGCGCTTTGCATGCCCCGGATAGCTCTTCTTGATCTGCACGATCGCCATCCGGTAGCTGCAGCCTTCTGGCGGCAGATAGAAGTCCGTGATCTCGCTGAACTGCTTCTGCAACAACGGCACGAACACTTCATTCAACGCGACGCCGAGAACGGCGGGCTCGTCGGGCGGCTTGCCGGTGTAAGTCGAGTGATAGAGCGCGTCGCGACGCATGGTGATCTTTTCGACCGTGAAGACCGGAAACCACTCTTGTTCGTTGTAGTACCCGGTGTGGTCGCCGTACGGGCCTTCGAGCGCATGCTCATATTTCGCCGACGCACCTTTGGACGGCCGTGGCGGAGCGCCGTCGGGCGCCGAGGGAACGGGACCGTCCTGCGGATAGATGAACCCTTCCAGCACGATCTCGGCACGCGCCGGAACCTGCAATGTATCGACGCCCGGCGTGAGGCATTTCGCCAGCTCAGTCTTCGCGCCGCGCAGCAAACCGGCAAACTGGTATTCGGACAACGAATCCGGCACCGGCGTTACCGCGCCTAGAATGGTCGCGGGATCGGCGCCGAGTACAACGGCCACTGGATACGGCTTGCCGGGATTGGCTAGCGCGAATTCGCGAAAATCGAGCGCGCCGCCCCGATGAGCGAGCCATCGCATGATCAGCTTGTTACGCCCGATCAGTTGCTGCCGATAGATACCCAGGTTTTGGCGCGCCTTGTTCGGCCCGCGCGTAACGGTCAATCCCCAGGTGATGAGCGGGCCCGCGTCGCCGGGCCAGCACGTCTGGATGGGCAGCCGCGCGAGATCCACGTCTGGCCCTTCCCAGACAATTTCCTGGCAGGGCGGCGAACTGACCGTCTTGGGCGCCATGTCCCACACGGCCTTAGCCAGTGAGAACAGCTTGCCGGCGTCCTTCAAGCCCTTGGGCGGCTCGGGTTCCTTCAGCGCGGACAGTAGCCGTCCAACATCCCGCAGCGATTCGAGCGCGGCCGTGTCGCCGAGAAGGCCCGGGTCACTAAGCGCTCGAGCGTCCGTTTCGATACCCATGCCCAGCGCGACGCGCCGGGGCGTGCCAAAAAGATTGGCAAGCACCGGCATGGAATGCCCCGTTGGCGTCTCGAACAGTAAAGCGGGGCCGGCCGAACGCAACACGCGATCGGATAGTTCGGTCATTTCAAGGACGGGAGACACGGGCTGGCTGATACGGCGCATTTCGCCGAGCGCTTCGAGTCGGGAGGTAAAGTCGCGCAGGTCTTTATATTTCATCGGCGAGGCGGGAGGGAAGGGTTGCGCGAATCAGCGGCGAGGCCCGTTGCGCGGGGCGATGTGGCCCTGCTACGCGCGCGGAGCGTCGATTTTACCTGCGTCCAAGTCGGTGCGTCAGAGCACACATCGTCACAATTTCAATTTTTCCGCTGGAAGACCGCTCTGTAGGCGGCTTTACATGCTATGAACAGTGTTCATAATAACCAAAAGTCATAGCTTTTAATGTTTGCAGCATTGACGGATCATTTAACCCTGCTAGAATCCATCGGCATTGACAGCAGGAATTGAAACTCTTAACTACTGCCTCTGGCCACTTGAAACAAGCGTCGTGCGACGCTTTCACCTCGAAATCTTCAGGTGAATCAAGGCTTTGGCTTTATTGCCGGCGCTCTTCTTCGCCGGTTTTTCGCGTGGAGCACCGTTGCGCGCCCCGGCACTTTTTTCGTGCTGCGCGCAACCGGAAACGATCTATTCCGGTCCGGTCTCCCCAACGGTCTGCACTACGGTTTGTACCGCGGTCTGTGCCTTTTTCCCGATATCGCTCGTGGCTACTACAGAGCAGGCGGTGTCGATTTTTGCTCTTGATAGCCGCCTTTTGCGGCTTTCATCAGCGGAAATCAATGCAATTTGGGAGCATCCAATGAATGCTTGGTTGTCATGGCGTACCGATGCTCGCTGGGCGCTGTATTTGCGCGCCTTGCTGCGTCGAGCCAGACGTATGAGTAATACGATTTTTAGCGTGGTTGGTTGCGCGGCGGTCCTCACCGCACTCGCGCTCTGGCTCCTCCCAACCTGGCGCGGCACCTTCGCAGCGAAGATCATGCCGCTCGTCTCCGCCGCTGTACAAGCGGGCCCGGCTCGGCTGCTTTCCGGCAATCCGTTGCCGCCGTTTGCCATAGGGCATCGGCAAGAAGAAGAACTGCGTAATGCCGAACCCGTCTCGCTGGGCGCAGCGCCGTCCGATGACGACAGCACGCGCAAGCTGACCGGGGGCATCAGTCTGGCGGTTGCTCCGAACGGGCTCGATCCGCGCACGCTTCCTACCGTCAGCACGCTGGTCAGTGCCATTTCGTCGCAACCCGTAGTCGCCGATGCCCGTGACGACCGCGTGCTGGTCTCGACTCGCGAGCAGAACCTGGTGGCGAGCTACATCGCGCGGCGGTATCACGTGGCGCAGGATCCGGTCGGCGAGCTCGTACGGGCCGCATTCGATACCGGACGTGAAGTTGGCCTCGATCCCCTGTTGCTGTTGTCCGTGATGGCAATCGAGTCGGGCTTCAATCCGTATGCGGAAAGCGGTGTTGGCGCGCAGGGCCTGATGCAGGTCATGGCGAAGGTTCACTCCGATAAATTCGAGTACTTCGGCGGCTCGCATGCAGCACTCGAACCGCTCGCGAACATCAAGGTCGGCGCGCTCGTGCTGAAGGATTGCATTGCGCGCGGTGGCTCGGTTGCAGGTGGATTGCGTTTCTACGTAGGATCGACGGCGCCGGACGACGGTGGATACGGCGCCAAAGTGCTGGCCGAGCGCGCACGTTTTCGCGATGTCGCCCGCGGTCGCAACGTACCGATCGTCACGCCGCAACCGCCGGTGCAGTCCGCGCCGAAGCAGGTCGTGGCGTCAAACGGACCGACCGACAAGCGTGTACACGTGACGCTCGATGGCGCTTCCGCGATTTCCGCACCGGCCAAGGCGGCCGCTCCGCAGGGCGCCGATCGCAATGACGCCGACAATGATGCCCAAACGAAGCACGTGGCATCGGCGGAACTGGGTGCTTGAAACCGGCGTGTTTGAAAAAAGTTAGCGCAACAAAAAGGGCACCCGGTTGGGTGCCCTTTTTGTTGGCGGCGCGTTCGTTTGCGTTCGCTTGCGTTCCCTTCTCAGACCCGGAATAGCGTTCCGAGCCGCTGCACAGCTTCTTCCAGCTTCGTGTAGGCGGTTGCGTACGACAATCGGATATAGTCCTGCGGCGCGTGAAATCCGAAATCCGTACCCGGCACTAGCACGACACCGGCGTCATACAGCATGGACCGGGTGAGCGCGTTGCTGTTGCCTGCGTCTGGATGCGCAACATGCCGCGTGTCAGCGTAGACGTAGAATGCGCCGTCCGGCACGACGGGTACTTCGAAGCCGAGCGATCGCAACGCCGGGACGATGAAGTCGCGCCGCCGCCCGAATTCCTGTCGGCGCGCTTCGTAGATAGCCAAGGTTGCGGGCTCGAAACAGGCTAGCGCGGCGTGTTGCGCCAGCGCCGACGCGCAGATGAACAGGTTCTGCGACAACTTCTCCATCGTCGCGACCATCGACGGCGGGACGACCAGCCAGCCAAGTCGCCAGCCCGTCATGTTGAAATACTTCGAAAAGCTGTTCACCGTGACCACGTCGTCACCTAGCGACAACGCCGACACCGGCTTCGCGTCGTAACTCAAGCCTTGATAAATCTCGTCTACGATCGTGAAGCCGCCGTGCGCACGCACTACGTCGACGATTTTCGCAAGTTCGTCCGGGGCGATGGAGGTACCGGTCGGATTGGAAGGCGACGCCAGCAACACGCCGCGCGTAGCCGGTGTCCAGTGCGTTTCCACCTGTTCTGCAGTCAATTGAAAGCGCTCGGCTGGACCGCTGGGAATGAGGACCGGTGTTCCGTCCGTGGCCGCCACGAAATGGCGATTGCACGGATAGCACGGATCCGGCATCAACACCTCGTCCCCGCGATCGACCAGCGCCGTACACGCCAGCAAGAGTGCCGCCGATGCACCCGCCGTCACCACGATGCGCGCCGGATCGATATCGAGGTCGAACACATCGCGGTAATGACCCGAAATCGCCTCGCGCAACTGCCCGAGTCCGAGCGCGTTCGTGTATTGGGTGACTCCACGGCGCAAGGCGTCGGTCGCCGCGGCGATCACGGGTTCCGGCGCCGTGAAATCAGGCTCGCCGATCCCCATGTGGATGATGTCGCGCCCCGCGCGTTCAAGCGCTTGAGCTTCCTTGGCGAGTTCCATTACATAAAACGGCTGGATTGCGTCCACGCGAGCTGCAAAGCGGGGCAGCGCGAGCGCATCAATGGCGGTGTTCATTCGGCGGGGAAGGGGAAATAAGGGGAGAACCGGGCAGGCGCGCTGCCCGGCTTGAATTACCTGCGGATTAGCCGCGACCGCGCGCTTGCGCTTCGGTCGGGCGGAGTTGCACCGCAAGCTTGTCCAGCACGCCGTTCACGTACTTATGGCCATCCGAGCCGCCAAAGGTCTTCGTCAGCTCGATCGCTTCGTTGATTACCACGCGATACGGAATGTCGAGGTGATGCTTGAACTCGAATGCGGCGACCATCAGCACCGCGCGCTCCACCGGCGAGAGCTGGTCAAGCGGTCGGTCGAGACACGGTTGCAACTCGGCGTTAATCGTGTCGGCTTCCTTGATTACACCGTACAGGATCGCTTCCAGATGCTCCTGGTCGGCTTTGTCGAAGCCTTGCGCGCCGCGCAACTGCTCTTCGATTTCGCTACCGGGCGCAGTTGAAAGCAGCCATTGGTAAAGCCCTTGCGTCGCGAGTTCACGCGAGCGGCGTCGAGCGCTCTTCATGCGCGATCCTCGTCTTCTTCGTCCTCGTCGTCGCCGCCGAGTTGTTCCAGTGCGACCGAAAGATTGGCCATTTCCACAGCCACGCGAGCTGCATCGCGGCCCTTTTCCGTCATGCGGGCGACGGCTTGCTCGTCGTTTTCCGTGGTCAGGACGGCGTTCGCGATCGGCGTGCCAAAATCAAGGGCGATACGCGAAATGCCCGCGCCACTTTCATTCGATACCAGCTCGAAGTGGTACGTTTCACCGCGAATCACGGCGCCGAGCGCGATCAGCGCGTCGAACTGGCCCGACTCTGCCAGCTTCTGCAGCGCCAGCGGGATCTCGAGCGCACCGGGCACGGTCACGAGCAGCACGTCCTCACCGACCACGCCAAGGCGCTCCAGTTCTTCAGTACAGGCATCCACGAGTCCATTGCAGACCGGTTCGTTGAAGCGCGATTGAACGATGCCGATACGCAGTCCGTCGCCGTCGATATTCGGTTGATATTGTCCGATTTCCATTGTTTATCCGTTTTCAGTATTCAGTAGGGTGTGTGGCGCGGGTCAGACCGAGCGCAAATGCGCGGCGGTTGCGGCGTCGGTCGCGGGGTTGGCCGTTGCGGACGTGGCAGGGCAACCGGGCATCGGGATAAAACCCGTCACTTCGAGGCCATAGCCCGACATGCCGCCGAGCTTGCGCAGATTCGACAGCACCTGCATCTTGCCTACGCCCAGGTCCCGCAGGATCTGCGCGCCGATGCCGTAGGTCTTGAAGTCGACCGGACGACGTTTCAGTTCCGCCGCCTTGTCTTCGCGCTCGAACGCCTGGAAGACATCGACAAGATGTTCCTTCGTATCGCCGCAATTGAGCATGACGATCGCACCCAGGTCGCGCGACGCGATTTCCTTCATGGCGGCGTCGAGCGTCCACGAATGAGTCGA
Organism: Caballeronia sp.; assembly: GCF_049581465.1. Classification (GTDB taxonomy): domain Bacteria; phylum Pseudomonadota; class Gammaproteobacteria; order Burkholderiales; family Burkholderiaceae; genus Caballeronia. The sequence goes on from NZ_JBAUSA010000324.1 coordinate 11,386, forward strand.
CGTGTCCACTTCGAGCAAGTCGAGCACCGACAAGGGTTCGTGCACGCGCACCGGCGTTTCGGTTTCCGGTGTCGGGGTTCCCCTCACTAGCGCGATGTGCGGCGAGCCGCTCGGCTGGTCGCGGTACAGCACTGCGCGAAAGGCGCCGTGCACCGTCTGCATGGTGCGTTCCGCCACCCGCTCGACGATCGATTCCGTGCGCGAACGGTAGTGAATCAGGTCGGCAATCGTGCCGATCCGCATGTCGTGCAGCGCAGCGAATTCGATGAGATCGGGCAAGCGGGCCATCTCGCCATCGTCGCGGATGACTTCGCAGATTACCGCGGCCGGCGTGAGGCCTGCCAGCGCCGTCAGGTCGCAGCCCGCTTCCGTGTGTCCCGCACGCACGAGCACGCCGCCCAGTTGGGCCATGATGGGAAAGACGTGACCCGGCTGGACGATGTGCTCGGGCTTTGCGTCGGGCGCAACCGCTGCCATGATGGTGCGAGCGCGGTCGGCGGCGGAAATGCCGGTTGTTACGCCTTCCGCCGCTTCGATGCTCACCGTAAACGCCGTACCGTATTGCGTGCCATTGCGTTGAGTCATCAACGGCAGGTTCAACTGGCGACAGCGTTCTTGCGTCATGGTCAGGCAGATCAACCCGCGACCGTAACGCGCCATGAAGTTGATCGCTTCCGGCGTCACGAATTCGGCGGCGATCACGAGATCGCCCTCGTTCTCGCGGTCTTCTTCGTCGACGAGAATCACCATACGGCCTGCTTTCAGCTCCGCGATGATCTCTGGAGTAGAGGCGATCGTCATGTGCAGTGTCCGTCCGGTTCGGGAAAGGGCATATTTTACGCCACGGCTGATTGCCGCGGGCTCAATTCGCCGATTCGGGCGCGAACGTTGGTCATCAGGCCAGGTTTAATCCGGCTGCCGGACCAGTCATGCAGAAGGTGTCGTCTTGGGCACGCTCAGGATTCGTTCCACGTATCGGGCGATCAAATCGATCTCCAGATTGACCTTCGTGCCCACTTTCAAGTGCCGCAACGTGGTGACTTCGACCGTGTGCGGGATCAGGTTGATCGAAAATTCGCAGCCGTCCGGCCGGTCATTTACCGTGTTCACCGTCAGGCTCACGCCGTTCACCGTCACCGAGCCCTTATACGCCAGGTATTTGCCGATATCGGGAGAAGCAAGGATCCGCAATTCGTGCGATTCGCCGACGGGGGCGAAATGCGTCACTTCCCCCAGGCCGTCGACGTGTCCCGACACCAGATGTCCCCCCAGCCGGTCATGCGCGCGCAACGCCTTTTCCAGATTGACGTCGCCTGGAACGGACAGGCCTGCTGTCTTGTTCAGGCTTTCGCGCGAGACATCGACGGTAAATGAGGTTGCTGACTTTGAAACCACGGTCATGCACGCGCCCTGGATGGAGATGCTGTCGCCGAGTTCGACGTCCCCGAGCTCCAGGCCTCCCGACGCCACTTCCAGACGAACGCCCGAATCGGCATCGGTGGCGCTGCCGAGCGGCGTAACTGCTTCAATGCGGCCGACCGCCGCGACAATTCCAGTGAACATCGATCGAGCTTCCGTAAAAAGTGAGTGAACCTAGGTCAATAACGCCGGGTTGTTCTTGGCAACCGCGAAGCGCGCCAGGATGCGCAAGTCGTCGCCTATCCGGTCGATGCGATGAAAACGCAGGTGCGTGCGCGCGTCGAGCGAATCGGGTGGAGCGAAGTCGAACATTCCGGGCGCATTGCCCAGCAGGCTAGGCGCGATATAAATCAGCAATTCGTCGACGCAACCTTCGCGCAGCAATGAGCCGTTCAGCTTGTGGCCCGCTTCCACGTGCAG
>NZ_JBAUSA010000325.1:0-6685 GCF_049581465.1 Caballeronia sp.
TGGCGTGTTTCACGTGAAACACGCCATCAAGTAACCTATTAACTCCACAGCCTATACGACCTTCTTTGCCAAGCCGAGATATGTCTCGATAACCTTGGGGTTGTTCGCCAATTCGCACGCCGGACCCTCGAGCGCAAACTCCCCCGTTTCGAGCACGTATCCATGATCCGATATTTGCAGCGCAGCGCGCGCGTTCTGCTCGATCAATAGCGTCGCTACGCCCGTCTGCCTCAGCGCGCTGACAATGTGGAAAATCTCCTTCACAATCAACGGCGCCAGGCCAAGGCTAGGCTCATCGAGCATAAGCAGATCCGGCTTTCCCATCAACGCGCGCCCAACAGCAAGCATTTGCCGCTCACCTCCCGATAAGGTTCCCGCAGCCTGCTTCCGCCGTTCCTTGAGGCGCGGGAATAGTTCGAAGACGTGATCGAGCTGATCCAGATAATTTCGCTCTCCCGCGCGCTTGCGCCGATAAGCACCCAAAACCAAGTTGTCTTCCACCGTCATGCTGGCAAACAGCTCGCGTTTTTCCGGCACCAGACACATCCCACGTGAAACACGCTTTTCGATCGCAAGGGTCGAGATGTCCTCGCCGAGATAGCGAACTACACCTTTCGCGTGGCCCGTGGAGGGTAAGGCACCCATGATCGCGTTGAGTAACGTCGATTTGCCGGCGCCATTCGGTCCAATGACCGAAACGATCTGACCCGCCCCAACCGTCAGTTTTCCGTTATGAAGCGCTTCTACCTTGCCGTATCGCACCGACAAGCCTTCAACTTGCAAAATATTTTCCTGAGCCATCAATCCACCCCACCCAGATACGCCTCAAGAACCGCCGGATCTTTCTGCACGTCTTCAGGCAGCCCTTCAGCTATCCGCGTCCCGAATTCCATCACAACCAGTCGATCGGTAAGATTCATGACGAAATCCATATCGTGCTCAACCAGGAGAATGCTCATGCCCTCACCCTTCAGGCGACGCAACAACTCAGCAAGCTGAAGTTTCTCTTGATAACGTAAACCTGCTGCAGGCTCGTCGAGCAATAACAAAGTCGGATCGCAGCAGAGCGCGCGGGCGATTTCCAAAATACGCTGTTGCCCGAGCGCGAGACTGCCGGCTTCGTCGTAGAGATGCTTTTCGAGGCCCACCCGCCTGATCTGCTTCGCCGCTTCCGACATTAGCCGCCCTTCTTCCGCCGCATTGAGCCGCGCGACGCTCCTCCACACGCCCGTCTTGCCGCGCAAATGTGCGCCGATCGCGACGTTCTCAAGCACCGTCATGCCCGCGAGCAGGCGAACGTGCTGAAACGTCCGCCCGATACCTCTTTTGACAATTTCACGTGAAGTCAGCGAATCGATACGTTCGCCGTGAAACGTAATCGAGCCGCTCGTTGCCTGCAGCACGCCAGTGACCAAATTGAAGGTCGTCGACTTTCCCGCACCGTTCGGCCCAATCAGCCCGATGATCTCGCCCGCCTTCACCTCAAAGCTGACATCGTTGACGGCGACCAGCCCGCCGAACTCCTTGCGGGCTTGATCCACCACCAGCAAAGGCTCCCCGGTCACCGGCTTCGCGCGCTGCGGTAGCGCGTCGGCGTGATCGGGAACGTGTGCACGCGGACCCGCCGGAAACAGACGCGCTACGAACGGCCAGACGCCCTGCCGCGCATATTGCAGCAACAGCACCATCAACACGCCGAACACGATGATCTCAAAATTGCCGTTGGCGCCGAGCAACTTGGGCAGCAGGGTCTGGAGATAGTCCTGCAATACGGTGAGGATCGTCGCCCCAAGGACCGCACCCCAGACATGCGACACGCCGCCGACGACCGCCATGAACAGAAATTCGATGCCGTGATTCAAGCCGAACGGCGTCGGATTGACCGCCCGTTGCAGATGCGCGTAGAGGAAGCCGGAGATCGCCGCGAGCACGGCGGCGTAGATGAAAATCACCACGCGCATCCACGCGGTGTTGACGCCCATTGCTTCCGCCATCGTGCCGCCGCCACGCAGTGCGCGAATGGCGCGGCCCGGACGACTATTGAGCAAGTTCTGCGTCGATACCACCGACAGCAACACGACGACCCAGATCAGGTAATAGATCGATCGGCCAGATTCCAGATGCCAGCCAAACAGGTTCAACACCGGGATGCCGTTGATGCCGTCGTACTTGCCTAGAAAATCGAGATTCCCGAACAGGTAGAACAGCGATAGGCCCCAGGCAATCGTTCCGAGCGGGAGAAAGTGGCCGGACAGCCGCATGGTTACCATGCCGAGCAATAGCGCGACCCCAGCCGTCAACGCCACGCCGACGATCAACGCCAGCCACGGTGAGACGCCAAATTGCGTCGTCAGGTAAGCGGTTGAGTACGCTCCCAGCCCGACGAACGCGGCCTGCCCGAAGCTCGTCATTCCGCCGATTCCCGTCAACAACACTAGCCCGATAGCGACGATCGAATACAGGCCGATGTAGTTCAGCAGCGTGATCCAGTATTCCGGAATACCGACCGGCTGCGGCAGCACGGGCAGCGCGAAGACGACGATCAGGAAAACCCAGAAGAATTTATTTCGCATCACGAATTTCATCGCGTCATTCCTCGTCTTCATCCGAATGCGGACTTGCCAGGCTCCGCCACACCAGCACCGGAATGATCAGCGTGAAAACGATCACCTCTTTGTATGCGCTTGCCCAGAACGATGAATACGATTCGAGCAGGCCGACAAGCAGCGATCCGGCCGCCGCGAGCGGATAACTCACCAGGCCGCCCACGATCGCCCCCACGAAGCCCTTCAGGCCGATCAGGAATCCCGAGTCGTAGTAGATGGTCGTTAGAGGGGCGACCAGGACGCCGCAAAGCGCCCCCAGACCCGCCGCGAGCGTAAAGGCCAACCGTCCAGCCTGCGTCGTGCCGATGCCCACCAGGCGCGCGCCAAGCCGGTTCACGGAGGTCGCGCGCAGGGCCTTGCCCGAGATCGTACGATCGAAGTACGCATACAGCGCGACGATCAACACGGCTGCCGTCCCGACCACCCACGCGCTCTGACCCGACACCGATACACCGCCGATGTTGAACGTGGCATCGGTGAAAGCGCTCGTGCGCGAACCTTCCGCGCCGAACATCACGAGGCCGAGGCCGACCATGGCGAAGTGCACGGCGACCGCGACGATCAACAGGAGCAAGGTGCTTGCCTCTGCGATCGGTTCATACGCGAGCCGATACACGAACGGTCCCATCGGAATCACGATCAGCAGAGTCAACGCGATCTGGGCGATCATCGGCAGCGAATACGTGAATACGGCATGAGTCACCGCGTACACGGCGACCGGGAACACGAGGTATTTACCCGCAAGCACGGCGAGCGTTCGCCCGATCTGCCGATGGCGTGACGGATGGCGCGCGATGGTTGCCACCTCCGCGACGAAGCACCCCACGCCCATCGCAATGAGCAGCCAGCATGTGGCTGGAACCTTCTGGGTTTGCAGCGCGGCCAGCGTGAGCGCGCCGTATGCCACGAACTCGCCCTGCGGGATGAAAATGACGCGCGTTACTGAGAACACGAGGACCAGCGCGAGCGCAAGCAATGCGTAAATCGCGCCGGTGGTGATGCCGTCTTGCGCGAGAATCGCCGCAATCGATAAGTCCATATTCCCTCTTTGGCGGGATGCCGGCTTGGTTTGGTTTGGTTTGGGGCTTTGGTCGGGGGCCGTTTCTGGTGCTTTAGCTAGCGGTGAGTGTGGGGCGAGGGCGGAGTCCTTCTGCTTGCGTGGTCGTTCTGCATATGTCGGATTTTCTTGGTTATTTCTGTTAGCCCCTATCCGGGGCGGGACTTCATTTCTTTGCAAACGCGCAAAGAAACGAAGCAAAGAAACGCGTTCAAACTGCGAATACCTAAGGGTCGTCGTCGCTCATTTCAGGTTTTTGGCACGAACGTAGCGCGGCCCCGCAACCTCAACCCGCAGTTGAACACCCACCTCAAGCACCAACGACACGCACACGCTTCGCCTCCAACCCTGCAGTCCCCCCATCCCCTAGTCGTTCTGCACCTTCCACTTCCCATCAACGATTTGCACCATCACGCGCGCACGGTCATCAAACCCATTATGGTCAGCCGGCGTCGTGTTCATCACGCCATGTGCAAGCGGCAAATCCTTGAGGTTTTCAAGCGCACTACGCAACGCTTCGCGGAAGGCTTCCGTGCCCGGATGCGCCTTCTTCAACGCCTCAGGAATCGCCTGCTCAAGCATGTGGCCTGCATCCCACGCATGTCCACCAAACGTCGATATCGATCCAACACCATAGGCCTTTTCATAAGCACTCTTATAGGCCAGCGCCGACTTCTTCACGGGATTGCTGTCAGGCAATTGCTCGGCAACCAGAATCGGCCCAGCCGGCAGCAACTCGCCATCGCAATCCTTGCCACACACACGCAGGAAATCATTGTTCGCCACTCCATGCGTCTGATAAACCTTGCCCTTGTAACCGCGCTCTTTCAGCGCCTTTGCCGGCAATGCCGCCGGCGTTCCGGCACCCGCGATCAACACAGCATCCGGATTCGCTGACATCGTCTTCAGTACCTGCCCAGTCACAGACGTGTCCGTCCGGTTATAGCGCTCATTCGCGACGATCTTCAGCTTGTGCGCAGCGGCCGCAGCGGTGAATACGCTCGACCAGCCATCCCCGTATGCGTCCGCAAAGCCAATAAACCCAACCGTCTTCACACCATGCTTTTCCATATAGCCGGCGATCGCATCAGCCATCAGGCTGTCGTTTTGCGGCGTCTTGAACGCCCACGCACGCTTGGCATCCATCGGCGAGATGATCGACGCAGACGCCGCCATCGAGATCATCGGCGTCTTGCCCGCGCTCGCCGCATCGATCATGGCCAGCGAATTGGGCGTCACCGTCGAACCGATAATCGCGTCGACGTGATCTTCATCGATAAGCTTGCGCGTATTCTGCACAGCACGGCTCGTGTCGGAACCATCATCCAGAACGATGTATTCCACCGACTTCCCACCAATCTCCTTCGGCAACAACGCAATCGTGTTTTTCTCAGGAATCCCAAGCGATGCCGCCGGCCCCGTCGCCGAAAGCGTAACGCCAATCTTTACCTGCGCCATCACGCCGCTCGCACCAAACGCAAGCGCGAGTCCCAGCGCCGCGCCGACGATCTGCCACTGTTTGGTCTTCTTCATTGCATCGTCTCCAAGACGCTTTGCCATCGCACACCCAACAGGCGCGCTGCTGCGAGTTGTTATGAATACCTGCCATGCGGTCTTCGTCAAAACTGCCGCCTCAATCTGCTTCGATCTGCGCCAATCTGCTTCAATCTATTAACAGCTGAAAAACGTGCCTAGAGGCATTTTCCCTCAGCGCCGCTCACCAACGCGCGTACAAAAAAAGGCGCGTTCGAAACAACGCGCCTTGTCTGTCAGTCATAGCCTCATAACGGTATTGGGCACCGCTAGTCTTTAACAAGCGTCCACTGCCCACCAACAATCTCGACCATCACGCGCGCACGCTGATCAAGTCCCGAGTGATCGCCCGGGCTCATGTTGAAGATGCCATGCGAGCCAGGCAAATCCTTCGTGTCTTCGATCGCCGCGCGTAACGCCTCACGAAACGCCTGCGAACCGGGCTGCCCCTTCTTCAACGCGATGGGAATGGCTCGTTGAAGCAACAAGCCTGCATCCCACGCGTGACCGCCAAATGTCGATACCGACCCCGCGCCGTACGCGCCCTCATACGCCTGTTTGTACGCAAGCGCCGCCTTCTTCACCGGATTGGAATCAGGCAACTGCGCCGCAACCAGCAACGGACCAGCCGGCAGGAACGTGCCATCGCAATCCTTGCCGCAGACGCGCAGGAAATCGTTGTTCGCCACACCGTGCGTCTGATAAATCTTGCCCTTGTACCCGCGCTCTTTCAGCGTCTTTTGCGGCAACGCGGCCGGGGTCCCCGCGCCCGCAATCAGCACGGCATCGGGATTCTGCGACATCACCTTCAACACCTGCCCCGTCACCGACGCGTCGTTTCGAGCAAAGCGCTCGTTCGCGACGACCTTGATCTTCGCGAGATCGGCGGCCTTGGTGAATTCCTTGAACCAGCTTTCGCCGTAGGCGTCGGCGAAACCAATAAACGCGACCGACTTCACCCCATGATTCGACATGTGCGTTGCGATCGCAGTCGCCATCAGGATGTCGTTCTGCGGCGTCTTGAAGACCCACGCGCGTTTCGCGTCCATCGGCTCCACAATGCTTGCGGCCGCCGCCAGCGAAATCATCGGCGTGCTGGTCTCCGAAGCCACGTCGATCATGGCGAGCGAGTTCGGAACGACGGTGGAACCAATCAACGCGTCGACGTGATCTTCGCTCGTCAGCTTGCGAGCGTTTTTCACGGCTTGAGTAGAATCCGTCGCGTCGTCGAGGACGATGTACTGGACCCTTTGTCCCGCGATCTCTTTCGGCAACAACGCGATCGTGTTTTTCTCAGGGATGCCCAGCGACGCAGCCGGACCCGTGGCCGATACCGTCACACCAATCTTGATGTCCGCGAATGCCTGTGCGCTGATTAATACCGATGCGCTCGTTACGAGCATGGCCGCCGAGATCCAACGTAATGCCAACTTCATTGCACTTGCCCCGTAATAAGTCCTGACCACCCACTGACTATTCGATGTTTTAT
>NZ_JBAUSA010000326.1:0-1549 GCF_049581465.1 Caballeronia sp.
GATCGCGCCCGACTACGAAGGCTTCGGGCCCGGCGGGTTGTTCGAGGATCTGAAGCTGGGCTTCAGCACGGTCTGGCCCCATCATGCGGCGTTCAAGCGCATCGCGATCGTGTCCGACAAGGCGTGGATCGCACACACCGTGCATGCGTTGGCGTGGATGATCCCCGGCGAACTCCAGACCTTCAAACTCGACGAACTCGACAAGGCTAAAGAGTGGGCCGCCGGCTAGGCAGCCAGGCCGCCATGAACAGTTGCCACGCGGTGATCGAATAGACGCTGCATCGCTCCAATATCCCAAGCGGCAGAGCGCTGGATGCCGTCAGCTCGATGACGAACAGCACGAAGCTGAGCAGGCCGAACGCTCCGAGTGCGACCGATACCTTGCGATGCCAACCGCTGACGATCCTCGATCCGGCGAGGATGGCCGCGTTCCCGCCCACGATCGCCAACACCGCGCCGATCGCGTGCACCCCTGCGGTTCCGTTCGCGTGCGACGCGGGTCCGCTGTGGAAGGCCGCGATCAGCAGATTACCGACCGCATTCGCGGCAGCAAAAGTGAGAAACAGCCCCGCCTTGCGCGCCTTAACGGCCCGGACGGCGAGGATGGCGCCGACGAGAAACAGCGTGCCCTGGACAGCGAACGCGGTGTTCATCAGCCAGGCCAGCGGCGAATCATCAGACGGTATCCCGAGATTGCTGATGAAGTTGTGCGCGTAACTGTAGTGCGGCCGAAAAGCAGCTGCCGCAATGCCTTCCAGGGTCAGATACGCCAGCCCTGCAGAAAGCCAGGCAACGGCCGCACCAACCGCATATGGGCGTCGTTGCTTCGCTATCATGGCAGTGCGCACTTAACAACGGACACGGTTCGCGAGGGTCGAGTTATTCCGGAAATCACTCTCTCCCAAGGTGTTCTGCACTACCGGGAACACGGTAGCGGGCCGTGCTTTGTTCTGATCCATGGGCTTTTCGTCAACAGTAGCGTCTGGGACGACCTGCTCCCGCTGCTTGCCGGACGTCGCTGCATTCTGCCGGACCTGCCGCTGGGTGCACACCGCACACCGATGAACGGCGCAGACCTGTCTCCGCGCGGGCTTGCCAACATGATCGCCGAACTGATCGTGCGGCTGCAATTGCAGGACGTCACGCTCATCGGCAACGACACCGGTGGTGCGCTGTGCCAGATCCTCTGCGCTAACCATCCCGAGCTCGTCGATCGGCTGGTGTTGACCAACTGCGACACGTTCGAAAACTTTCCGCCGTTCCCGTTCCCGGCTATCTATGCCCTCGGCGGCCACGTCCCGGGCCTGATCGCGGTTGTCGACCAAGTATTGCGGCGCCGATTCCTGCGGCGCGCCGGCCTGGCCGCAGTTCCCGTGACCATGCGACCGCTGCCCGACGAATTGCTCGCGGGCTGGTTTGCTGCATTGCGCGACCCACGCATCCGCGCCGACCTGAAAGCGGTGTTGCGTGGAATCTCGCCCAAGCACACCGTGGCCGCCGCTGAGCGACTAAGGACTTTCGACCGGCCGGTGCTGATCGCCTGGGGTAC
>NZ_JBAUSA010000327.1:0-10730 GCF_049581465.1 Caballeronia sp.
GGCGATATGCGAGATGCTGGCTGATGTCGTGCCGAAGAACGAGTTCGAGTCGCTGCGCCGCGAGATGCTGATCATGTCAGCCGATGCCGACATCATCCTCGACCTGCATTGTTCGCTCGAAGCCACCATGCACCTGTACACGAACCCCGTGAGCTGGCCCGCAGTCGAACCGCTTGCACGCTATCTCGGCGCAAAGGGCGTGTTGCTCGCGGCCGATTCGGGCGGCCAGACGTTCGATGAAATCTATGCGCCGCTGTGGGACGAGCTTCGGGCACTGCTCGGCGATGCCACGCCGCTCGCCGCGCCTAATGTCGCGTTGACGGTCGAGCATCGTGGCCAGCGCGACGTCTCGTATGAGTTCGCCGAGCACGATGCCGACGCGATCGTTGATTACCTGGTGCATCGTGGCGTGATCGAAGGCGAGGTACGTGCGTTGCCGCCGCTACTGCATCCGGCGACACCCCTTGCTGGCAGCGAGCAGTTCATTGCGCCGGTGAGCGGCATCCTGGTTCATCGCGCGGAAGTCGGGGCGCACTTGAAGGCGGGCGATCCGGTCTTCGATATCGTCGATCCGATCACCGACGCGGTCACCACGCTCACGACTAAAAACGACGGCATCTTCTACATGCGGCGGGCGATTCGCTTTGTCATCGCGGGCGCTCCGTTGGGGCGTGTGTCGGGCGCAATCCCCTTCAGGACAGGCGTCTTGATCGGAGCGTGATGAATGTGTGAGCGCCTGGCCGACACCGGGTGCTCGCCGGATTGACGGCTGCTATCATTTGCGTCCGATTAAAAAAGGAGTCAGTGCATGACCTCGTCAACGCAGTTCGAGAACGTCTCGGTAGCCAAACGCGCCAACATCTACTTCGATGGAAAGTGCGTGTCCCACACGGTCGTCCTTGCCGACGGCAGCCGCAAGTCCCTAGGCGTCATCTTTCCGGCTACGCTGACGTTTGGCACTCAGGCTCCGGAGGTCATGGAAATTCAGGCGGGGTATTGCCGGATTCGCCTGGCCGGCAGCGATCAATGGCAGGAATATCGTGAGGGCGAGACATTTTCCATCGGCGGTGACAGCAGTTTCGACATTGAGGTTGTCGAGACGCTCGACTATGTTTGTCACTACGGCTGACTGACCGCCGGGTCGGCTCGCTGTCACGCGAAGCGCTTGGCCCCGCACACGCACAGGACCACGCCTGACGCGACGGCGATCATGGGCCAGGCTACGGGCTCGTGCAACAAGCTCGCGGCCAGTGCGAGTCCAAAGAAGGGCTGGAGGAGTTGCAACTGTCCGACCGTGGCGATACCTCCCTGAGCCAATCCGCGATACCAGAATACGAAGCCGATCAACATGCTGAACAAGGAGACGTAGGCCAGTCCGATCCATGCTGACCGGCCGACGTCGACCCACGAGGAAGGCATGGTAATCAGCGCGAGTGGCCCGATGACCGGTAGCGACAACACGAGCGCCCAGGAGATCACCTGCCAGCCGCCGAGCTTGCGGGAGAGGCTGGCGCCTTCCGCATATCCAAGCCCGCAAACGACGATGGCGGCGATCATTAGCGTGTCGCCTATGGGCGATGCACCGGGGCCCTGGATCAGCGCATAACCGGCTACGAGCGCAGCGCCCGCAATGGAAAAAAACCAGAACGCGGGGCGAGGGCGCTCGCCCCCGCGCAGGACGCCGAAGATGGCGGTCGTCAGCGGCAACAAACCAACGAAGATGACGGAGTGGGCGGAGGTGATGTGCTTGAGCGCGAGCGCGGTCAGCAGTGGGAACCCGATCACTACGCCGAACGCGACCACGGCGAGGGAAATCAGGTCGCTACGCTCGGGACGCTTTTGCCGGAATAGAAGCAGGAGCGCGAGTCCCAGTAAGCCTGCTATAGCTGCCCGGGCAAGCGTCAGGAAGACCGGATCGAACCCCGCAACGGCTGCGCGGGTGGCGGGAAGAGAGCCGCTAAAGATCAGCATGCCGATAAAGCCGTTCGTCCATCCGCTTGCTGTCTTGTCCATCTTGCGCCTTATAGTTTTCAGGAGTATGGGCGTAAGGGCGCTAGTACCTCCATAGACAATATGTTGCAGTTTTGAAAAACTGTGCAGGTGGACCTACCGGTACACTTGAGAGCAATTTATTTCTCCGGCTTCAATCCCCTTGCTCTCAATGACGACCCTGCAAAAGTCCATCGAAACCTACATTCACGCGAAAGACGGCAACCGTCCTCATTTGATGGCAGAGGCCTTCACGCCGGATGCTGAACTGACGATGGACGTCAAAACGGCCGAGATCGCATTTCCACCTGCTGTCAAAGGGCTGAATGCCATCTCGGCTGTTTTGGTCAGCCAGTTTGCCCAGCGGTATGAAAACGTCTATACGTTTTGTATTGGAGCGCCGCCGATCACTGACGAGACGTTCGCCTGCGACTGGCTGGTCTGCATGACGGAGAAGGACACTGCCGCTGCGCGCGCGGGCTTTGGCCAATACGAATGGCAATGCGACGACGGCCGAGTGTTTAAGCTCCGGATAACGATTGAAGAGATGACGACGCTGCCGGAGGAATCCAGCGAAGTAATTCTCGGTTGGGCGCGAAATCTGCCGTATCCGTGGTGCCCTAGAGCGTTGCTGGCCCAGCAAGCGCCGGCCCTCGACGCGATCAGTTGCGTACTAAAGGCGCTTGGATAACTGTCCTGCGACGGAGCGGCAAATTTGCAACCTCGAATGTGGGTTCGCGAACGCGACTATCCACGCCGTCCAGCGTCGTCTCATCCCTTTGTAGCTTTATTTTCCGCAATAATGACGGGCCGCGACGCCTCGGCAGTAGCTGCCTGAGTGATTTCGCTAGCGCTTTCAATGATCTTCGAGCCAGTCCGCTCGGCCCTGCCGCTTCGTCGACGGAATAGTGACGTCAGACGATACTGTCCACCACTCCGCCGTCCACACGAAGCGCCGCACCGGTGGTCCCCGACGCCTGAAGCGAACACGCATAGACCACCATGTTTGCCACTTCGTCCGGAGTTGTCGGGCGCTGCAGGATGGAGCTGGATCGATGGGCGCGGACGAAGTCGACGCCGGCCTGCTCGATGCTCGTGCCCGCCTGATCGGCGGAATCCTTGAGCATAGACTTGACGCCGTCTGAAAGCGTAGGTCCGGGCAGCACGGAGTTCACCGTAACGCCACTTCCAGCGGCAAGCTTCGCTAAGCCGCGTGCGATCGCTAGCTGCGCCGTCTTGGTCATGCCGTAGTGAATCATGTCCGCCGGGATATTCAACGCCGATTCGGAGGATATGAACACGATGCGGCCCCAGTCGCGTTCGAGCATGCCTTTCAAATAATGGCGCGAGAGCCGCACGCCGGACATCACGTTAGTCTGGAAAAAATGTTCCCATTCATCGTCGTCGACGTCGAAGAATGGCTTGGGTCCATAGATCCCGGCGTTGTTCACCAGGATATCGGCTGTGGGCGCGGCCTGGACCAATTGCGCGGCGCCTGCGGCAGTAGACAGGTCGGCTGCCACGCCCTCAAGGCTGGCGCCGGGCACGTCGGTTCGCAGGGCGGCCAGCGCGTGTTTAAGCGAGGCCTCGCTGCGGCCGTTGATTATTGTGTGGGCACCGGCGCGTGCCAGGCCCGCGGCAATGGCGAAGCCGATGCCACCCGTAGAGGCGGAAACGATAGCGGTCTTGCCCGACAGATTGATATGCATACGTTGCTCCAGAGATTGACGGAATCGATCAGTTACGGCGAATTGCTTAGAGGAGGCCCATGCCATTCTTACAGGCTATCTGGAGAGCCGCCAGTTTGGGGCGACGCGTGAGGGTGGGGGATCCTGCTAGCGGAGGGGCGGGGCCCCTAGACCACGCCAAGCAATTCCTTCAACTGCGCGGCTCTCGACCGGCTGACCGGAACCTGGGTTTGATCTGCGTCGTCCATCACAAGATTGACGCTCTCGTCCGACTTAACCAGTTCGACCGCGTACGGAAGACTCACGATATGACTGCGATGCACGCGCAAGTAGATGCTGTCGTCGAGACGCAGTTCGAGATCGGCTAGCGAAAGATTGGAAAGATAGCGATCGTCCTTCGTGACAATCGTCGTGTAATGGCCGTCGCCCTGAAAACGTACGATGTCCTTCAGGTCGATCAGGATCACCCGGTTCTTCCGGTAGACGGGAATCTTGAACAGGCGGCGCGGCAACGCAACGTTCTCACCCGAGCGCTCTCCCGAGGGTTCGGTGGTGAGATCGGTTACGTCGTAGAAGATCATGCAGGTGCCGCACGCGCCCTGGATGCCCGTCATCTTGGCGACCTTGATCATCAGGATCCGGTCGGGGATGTTGATCATCATCGCGACAGGAGGCGGCGACTTGACCGGGCAGCCGCCCGCGTCTTTTGATTGCAGCAAAAAGCGCAGCTTGTCGCGACTCTTCTCCGGATGCAGTTGCACGACGTCGATGCCGAACAACTTGTCCTGCCCGACTCCCAGCGATTGCTCGCCGGCCGGCCCCAGGATTTGCAGCGCGACGTCGTTAAAGGCGCTCACATGGCCCTCGGCGTCGAGCCACACCATCCCCGGATTGAACTGCTCCAGCTTGTGCTGGAATGTCTCGTTGCGACGAGGCTCCGCGATCGGCGGGCCCGCGTGTTCAAGCGGTTTCATCCAGGTCTCCTGCCCTGACAGAGCTGTCTACGCTCTCTGGCGATTGTTCTTCTTTGTATGTCTTTTCCCAAATTCGCGCAAGTTTTAGGACCGTTCACGCAGGTAAACCCGCCATTCAGGAAATCCGCTTGAACTGCTGCGCAGCGTCGTGAAATCGTGATTTCCTGAGTCGGAATCGGCGCAGCGTCGCTCTGACACGCTCATTCGGCGCGGCTCGGGTTTCATGCCCGTTTTCCGTTAATTGGCGCGCGCTTGCCGCCGTTCGTGAAATCGCGTTGAAGGGCCGCGCTGGAGTGTGAAATGCTCGATCACGGACTAATGCAGTCAAGCTTCATTTTGTCGGCGGATGAAAAAACCTGAGGAGGCCAGTGTGATCCCCCGTCCATTCGAATATCACGTTCCACGCACCTTGCCGGAGGCGATCGCGCTGCTCAACGAGCATGGCGATGCGGCCAAGCTCCTGGCCGGCGGCCACAGTCTGCTGCCGATGATGAAGCTGCGTTTTGCCGAACCGGGTCATCTGATCGACCTTGGCAAGCTGGCGGAGCTCAAGGGCATCCGCGAGGTCGGCAACGAAATCCGCATTGGCGCGATGACGACCGAGAACGAGCTGATCTGGTCCGAGTTGCTGCAAACAAAATGTCCACTGATCGTGGAGGGCGCACGCCAGATCTCGGACCCACAGGTGCGCTACCGGGGCACGCTGGGCGGGGACATTTCGCATGGCGATCCGGGCAACGATCATCCCGCGCTGATGTTGGCCCTCGATGCATCGTTCGTGCTGACGGGCGAGCGCGGTGAACGCGTCGTGCCAGCCGACGGATTCTTTCTCAGCACCTATCTGACGATGCTCGAACCCGGCGAGATCCTGACTGAGATCCGCATTCCCTTGCCCGCAACAGGAAGCGGCTATTGCTACGCGAAACTGAAGCGCAAGACCGGCGACTTCGCGACCGCAGCCACGGCGGTGATCCTGCGCATGAGCGGCGCTACCGTGGCCGACGTGCGCATTGCTCTGACGAATCTCGCGGACATCGCTTTCCGGGCGACCGGCGCGGAGCAGTCGCTGCTCGGCAAGCCCATCGATGAACAAGCCATCGCACAAGCCGCGCGACTGGCGATGGACGCGTGTGACCCGGTCGCGGATCTGCGCGGCGATATCGAGTACAAGACCGCGATGGCGGGCGAAATGACGCGACGGGCGCTAGCTACGGCCTTTTCGCGGGCCGTTCACTGAACGCGATTTCCTGGAGAAAAGACATGAACAAGAAAGTCATTGTGTCGTTCAGGCTTAACGGTAAGGAAACTGATGTGCTGGTCGAGCCGCGCGAATTGCTGATTCATACGCTGCGCGAAAAGTGCCGGCACACCGGGCCGCATATTGGTTGCGAGACCTCGCATTGCGGCGCGTGTACGGTCGATTTCGACGGCATGTCGGTCAAGTCCTGCACGCTGCTGACGGTACAGGCCGAAGGCGCGGAGGTGCTGACTGTCGAGGGTCTGGCTCAGGGCGGCGAACTCCATGCGCTGCAGGAAGGCTTCATGCAGGAGCACGGCCTGCAATGCGGCTTCTGTACGCCGGGAATGCTGATAAGAGCGTATCGCCTGCTGCAGGAGAATCCGGACCCGAGTGAAGAAGAGATCCGCTACTGGATGGCGGGCAACCTGTGCCGCTGTACGGGTTATCAAAACATAGTGAAGGCGGTGCAATACGCAGCGCGCAAGCTACGGGGTGAAACAGTCGAAAGTTCGCATCCGCTGATGCCAGCGCATGTGCATTGACGGAGAAAAATAATGGGAAATATCGACGCCAATCTCGACCGTCTCGCCGCACTGGAAGGCATGGGCTGCTCGCGCAAACGCCGCGAAGATCCGCGCTTCATCCAGGGAAAAGGCACCTACGTCGACGATATTAAAATGCCGGGCATGCTGTTCGGCGTGATGGTTCGCAGTCCGTACGCGCATGCCCGCGTGAAGAAAATCGACAAGTCCCGCGCGCTCGCCCATCCAGGGGTGTACGCGGTGCTGACCGCCGACGACCTCAAGCCCCTCAAGCTCCACTGGATGCCAACGCTCGCGGGCGACGTGCAGGCAGTACTGGCCGATGAAAAGGTCTGCTTCCAGAACCAGGAGGTGGCGTTCGTCGTGGCCGATGATCGCTACATCGCGGCCGACGCGGCGGAACTCGTGGACGTCGAGTACGAGGAGCTGCCGGCGGTGGTCGATCCATTCGCCGCGCTCGCACCCGATGCCCCAGTGATCCGCGAGGACATTCGCGACAAGCCGACCGGCGCACACGGTGCGCGTAGGCATCCGAATCATATTTTTACGTGGAACATCGGCGACAAGGACAAGACCGATCGCGTGTTCGACAACGCGGAGGTGACCGTCTCGCAAGACATGCTGTATCCGCGCGTCCATCCGTGTCCGCTGGAAACCTGCGGCTGTGTCGCATCGTTCGACAAGGCGCGCGGCGACCTGACGGTCTACATCACGTCGCAGGCGCCGCATGTGGTGCGCACGGTGGTGGGCCTGCTATCGGCCATTCCGGAGTCGAAGATCCGCATCATCTCGCCGGATATCGGCGGGGGTTTTGGCAACAAGGTCGGCGTGTATCCCGGCTATGTCACGTCGATCGTCGCTTCGATCGTGCTCGGGCGGCCCGTCAAGTGGATCGAGTCCCGTTCCGAGAACCTGAGCTCGACCGCATTCGCACGCGACTATCACATGACGGGTGAACTGGCCGCCGATCGCGACGGCCGGATCAAGGCGCTGCGCGTGCATGTCACGGCCGATCACGGCGCGTTCGATGCCTGCGCCGATCCCACCAAATGGCCCGCGGGCATGTTCCACGTTTGCACCGGTTCCTATGCGATACCGAACGCGTTCGTGTCGGTCGACGGCGTCTATACCAACAAGTTTCCGGGCGGCGTAGCTTATCGATGCTCGTTCAGGGTGACAGAGGCGGTCTATCTGATCGAGCGGATGGTAGACGTGCTGGCGCAGAAGCTCGGTATCGACAAGGTCGAAATACGCTTGCGCAATTTCATCCGCAAGGATCAGTTTCCGTACACGACACCGCTCGGGCTCGAATACGATTCAGGCGATTACGAGCCGGCGCTCAAGAAAGTGCTCGCAGCGGTCGACTACCCGGCGTTGCGCGCCGAGCAGGCCGCACGGCGTGCCGATCCGGACGCCGAATGGCTGATGGGCATCGGCGTCGTCAACTTCACCGAGATCGTCGGTGCGGGACCGTCGAAGATGTGCGACATCCTGGGCGTCGGCATGTTCGATTCGTGCGAGATACGCGTGCATCCCGATGGTTCGGCGATCGCACGGATGGGCACGATCACGCAAGGGCAGGGCCATCAGACCACGTATGCGCAGATCATCGCGTCCGAGGCCGGTATCCCCGCGTCGGTGATTACGGTCGAGGAGGGCGATACGTCCACCGCGCCCTACGGACTCGGCACCTATGGCTCGCGCTCCACGCCGGTTGCGGGCGCCGCAGTCGCGCGCGCGTCGCGCAAGATCCGCGAGAAGGCCCGCAAGATTGCCGCGCACTTGCTCGAAGCCAGTCCCAACGACGTCGAGTTCGATCTCGACCGCTTCGTGCTCAAGGGGTCACCCGAGCAGTTCAAGACTATCAAGGAAGTGGCCTGGGCGGCCTACAACAATGTTCCCGAAGGCATGGAGATGGGCCTTGAGGCCGTCGATTACTACGACCCGCCCAATTTCACGTTCCCATTCGGCGCGTATGTGTGCGTGCTCGACGTGAATCGCTTTACGGGCGAAACGCGCGTGCGCCGCTTTTACGCGCTCGACGACTGCGGCACGCGCATCAATCCGATGATCATCGAAGGGCAGATCCACGGTGGCTTGACCGAGGGCTTCGCCGTTGCAATGGGCCAGGAAATGCCCTACGACGAAGCCGGCAATCTGTTGGGCGCCACGCTGCTGGATTACTTCGTACCGACCTCGGCTGAGACGCCCCATTGGGAGACCGATTTCACGGTGACGCCGTCGCCGCATCATCCGATCGGCGCCAAGGGGGTGGCTGAATCGCCGCACGTCGGCTCGATTCCGTGCTTTACGTCGGCCATGGTCGATGCGTTCGCGCACCTGGGGGTGACACATATGAACATGCCGCACAACGCGTTTCGCGTGTGGCAGCAGTCCCGTTCACTGGGGTTGACGAGACAGTAATACGCAAAGGATGACTGAATGAAAGTCGTACTCGAGAAGGTGTTTCCGCTGGACGCCTCGGCTGAGCGCACCTGGAAGTTACTGGAAGACATCCCGACCGTGGCCGGATGCATGCCGGGCGCGAAGATCACCGAACGCATCGATGCCACTCATTACAAAGGCACGATTACCGTCAAGCTTGGTCCGGCCACGATGTCGTTCAAGGGCGATATCGAGGTGTTGAACCTCGACGCAACGGTGCGCAGCCTGCATCTGGTGGGCAAAGGCACGGACGCGACGGGCGGCTCCGCAGCATCGATGGATCTGGTCGCGAGCGTGCAGGCCGCCGGGCAGACGTGCGAACTGACCGGCAAGAGCGAGGTGACGATGAGCGGTAAAGCCGCCTCGCTCGGAGGCCGGCTGATGGCCCCCGTGGCGGACCAGATGCTCAAGCAGTTCGTGGCTAACTTTGCCGCGCGGCTCGACGCGTCCCGGCCCCAGGAGGCGGCGTCCGGGGACTCTGTCTCGGACTCTGACGCGGCGGCGATAGCGCCAGTATCTGTCACGCCGGAAGTTGCCAACGTCCCGCACTCCGAACTGAACGGTCTGGCGCTGGCGTGGGCTGTGTTGCGCGAGTGGCTACGCGGGATTTTCACGCGCAAGTCCGTCTGAATGAGAGGCAACCATGGCGACCGACAGGATGAACGACGTCGTGAGCCTGCAGCGGCGGCTGGAGGGTCACGGCTTTATCGCCGAGCGCAGCTTTGCGGCGACCCTCATGCTGACAATGGAAATGCGCCGGCCGCTGTTGCTGGAGGGCGAGGCGGGGGTCGGCAAGACCGAGGTCGCGAAGGCGCTCTCGCGGCTGCTGGATACGCGGCTGATCCGGCTGCAATGCTACGAGGGCCTTGATGCCCACTCCGCACTCTACGAGTGGAACTACCAGCACCAACTGCTGGCGATCAAACTACTCGAACAGGACCAGCGGTCGATTCTCGACAAGGAGCAGGATATTTTTTCAGAACGCTATCTGCTCAAGCGACCGTTGCTCGAAGCGATCACGACGACGCCTGCGCCTGTCCTGCTGATCGACGAGATCGACCGCACCGACGAAGCGTTCGAAGCCTACCTGCTGGAGTTGCTATCCGACTTCCAGATGTCGATCCCCGAGCTGGGCGTGATACGCGCCACGGAGAGACCGTTCGTTATCCTGACTTCCAACGGCACGCGCGATATCTCCGACGCGCTGCGCCGCCGTTGCCTGTATCAGTACATCGACTATCCGGGCTTCGAGAAGGAGTTGTTGATCGTGCGTACGCAAGTTCCGGAAGTGCCGGAGAAGCTGGCGCGGCAGATGGTCGAATTCGTGCAGTCGGTCAGGCAGATGGACCTGCAGAAAAAGCCCGGGCTTGCCGAGACGCTCGACTGGGTATCTGCGTTGCTTCGCCTGGGCGTGAGCGTGCTCGATACGGACGGTATCGAGCAGATCATGGATTCACTGTCCGCGCTCGTCAAGACGCGCGAGGACCAGGCCGGCCTGTCCCGGCCGGTCGTCGAAAAACTGGTGGCCGCATGTTGACCGGGAATCTTGCCGCCGCTGAACGGGCGCCCTCGTCGAGCCTTGAGGAGACATTGCTTACGCGTTACGCCGGGTTCGCCGGGTGGCTGCGCGCGAACGATTTTCGCGTGACGACCAGCGACATCGCGGCATCGATGGAGGTTGCCCAGCGCACGGGGCAGACGGATATCCAGTTGTTGCGCTGGAGCCTGCGCGCCGTGCTGTGCTCGCGCGCCGAAGAATGGCGACGATTCGATGCCCTGTTCGACGCCTATTTCCTGAGACCGAATCGTCGCGTGCTGGTGGAAACGCGTGCCGCAGGCGCCGGCCCGATCG
>NZ_JBAUSA010000328.1:0-1768 GCF_049581465.1 Caballeronia sp.
CAACAGCACCGGTGCGGCCAGCAAATGCAGGGTCTGTTTCAACATCGGCCATTGCATCCGTGCCGATCGCGACACCGTCAGCCACGGAAACTACCGAGTTTGCACCAACTGCAACAGCGCTTTGAGCGGTTGCCGCAGCATTGTTGCCCAACGCTACCGTGTTGGCGTTGAATGAACGAGCGCCATTGCCAATTGCCGTGCTGCCGTTGATCGCGCTCGCATCAGCGCCCAGTGCGAAACTGTCCGACGACGCTTGTGCGTTTTGCCCGAATGCAACGCCATTGCCCGAAGCGTAGGCCTGGTCGCCGATTGCAACAGCACCGGTGCGGCCAGGATATGCAGGGTTTGTTTCAACCGCGGCCTCTGCATCCGTGCCGATCGCGACACCGTCAGCCACGGAAACTACAGCGCCCGTACCCAACTTGATGGGGTCGCCAGCCATTGCAGCCGACGCGCCCGCGAGGCCCATGCCACCGACCGCGAGTTGCGTCAGGATGGCCTTCGAGATTGCCGTCTTCGCACGCTTGCTCTTGCTGCGACCCGTTGCCAATTCAGAAACTGCGACCCATGATCCCGTCGACTCATTCCAGACTGATTTGTATGACTTGTTCATGCTATGTACCTTTACAAAAATAAGAAAATCGCCTTGCGGATCGGCAGAGACATGGATCGACCTCTTTCTGAGATGCAATCCGTTTCAAAGGCTTCCGCTTCACGCTCGGCGTTCATTGCCTTTCAGAGATTTCGCACTGAAGCACTGAGACCGGGATCACAACTCAGGGCCCGGTTTTTGTGAACGCAACCGAACTATAGATTTGGAATGGGAGCCGCTTAATGCGAAAACTCCTAATTTGATTGGCACTGACGAAAATTAGGTGTTTCAAAAACAAATAATCGAAAAGACGGGTCATTCGTGGACCACGGATAATCGACTAATCCTATGCTGGTCATGGCTTTCGTTTACCTATGACAGCAAT
The DNA here is from genome assembly GCF_049581465.1 of Caballeronia sp. Classification (GTDB taxonomy): domain Bacteria; phylum Pseudomonadota; class Gammaproteobacteria; order Burkholderiales; family Burkholderiaceae; genus Caballeronia. Next base: position 978 of record NZ_JBAUSA010000328.1, read on the forward strand.
TAAAACGACTTTATCGAGATAATAGGAATATTCTTATAAAGGCAAACCGTTGCATCCAAGCAACCCGACGACCGGTTAAGTTGAGACAAATAACTACAAAAATCAACTTGCCTTTATCTCCTCAGAAGTTGCGCGCAAAATAGATTTAACAAAACTTCACCGATTTAAATAAAAAAAGCCATTGGCGCGCTTGACGCCAATGGCTTTAAATTTTTGATATCGATCAGTTACCGCATGCGATCTACTGATGAAAATAGTGTTTTTTCGGGACTGTCAAAAACTCCCTCTGTCAAGCCGACCGCAACCATTCATCCAATGTTCCATTATTAAGATGGATTTTAAGAATTGCCTGATAGGCGTCGAACTGGGTTGTGACCTGGCTAACCTGATTGTTGTAGAAATCACTCTCAGCCGACAACACGTCGACCAGCGAGCGGCGATTCAGGTGGTACCACTGCTCGAAGAACTGCTTGCGAACCAGATCAGTCTCGACGGAAAGTTCGCCGTACAGCTTCGTTCGCGTCGCCAGCGCAATGGCATCGTGGTGAGCGTCGCGCACCTTGAACTCGGAATCGTGTTGCAACTGCTCGCGCTTGTCGTCGCTCGACGACGCCCGGGCAAGCGCTGCCCGCTCGGCGGCCTGCTGGCTGCCGCCCTGGAAAGGCGTCCATGACAACTGCAGCATGGTGGTCCAGGACTGGCGCTGGCCGAACGAATCGGGCGCGGTCGTCTTGTTGATGACCCAGTTCAATTGCGGCAAGCCCCCCGCGCGCACGGATTTGGCGGTTGCC
>NZ_JBAUSA010000329.1:0-10917 GCF_049581465.1 Caballeronia sp.
CGCTTGGATTGCCCCACGCGAGCAATGCCCGTGCGTTCGTGTCCAAGCAGGTACTTCGCGTAAGTCCAGCCGCGATTCTCCTCGCCCACCAGATTCTGGACCGGCACTTTCACGTCTTCGAGGAACACTTCGTTGACCTCGTGATCTTCATCGAGCGTGATGATCGGACGCACCGTCACGCCGGACGTCTTCATGTCGATCAAGAGAAAGGAAATGCCTTCCTGCTTCTTCGCGCCGCTGTCGGTACGAACGAGGCAGAACATCATGTCGGCGTGCTGGCCGAGCGTCGTCCAGGTTTTCTGGCCATTGACGATGTAGTGATCCCCGTGCCGCTCAGCGCGCGTTCTCAAGGAGGCGAGATCCGAACCCGAACCCGGCTCCGAATAGCCTTGGCACCACCAATCGGTGCCGTCGAGGATACGGGGCAGGTAATGGGCTTTTTGGGCGTCGCTGCCGTATTTCATGATCACCGGCGCGACCATGGATACGCCGAACGGCAACACGCCGGGCGCCCCGATCCGCGCGCATTCTTCATCCCAGATATGGCGCTGCGTGGCGCTCCAGCCGGGACCACCGAATTCTTTCGGCCAGGCGATCACCGACCAGCCGCGCGTGCCGAGCAGCTTGTGCCAGCTCGCGTAGTCGTCACGGTTAAGGCGTTTGTGGTCGAGCACCTTGGCGCGCAGCGCGTGCGGCAGGTTGGCGTCGAGCCAGGCGCGGATGTCAGCGCGGAACGCGCTGTCTGCGAGGGAATAGTTCAGGTCCATGCGTAGTGTCTCCTGTCATGACCCGATTCGGCCACGAGGAGACACGCGCGCTAAGCTGTGAAAAGCATTCAGCTCATTGCAGCGGCTCTTTGAGTGAGGCCGGCACAGGTAACGGCATCACGTCGATGCCCTCTTCCATCAAAGCGTGCGCATCTTCCGGCGTAGCGACACCGCGAATGTTGCGCGCGGGCGCTTCGTCGTAATGCATGCGCCTTGCTTCTTCGGCAAAACGCTCACCCACGTTCTCGGTCTTCGCGAGAATTTCCCGCATGAAGTTCAGCGCGCGCGCCTGTTGCGCCGAATCTCCACCCTTCGCTGCGGTGGAAACGGGCGCGCTGTCGTCCGAACGAGCCGACGATAAATTCAGGCGCGGCGCCGATGGCATACGGCTCACGTCCGTTGTCGAGCAGATCGGGCAGGCCACGAGCTTGCGCGACAACTGGGATTCGAACTCATCGGTCGAAGCAAACCAGCCTTCGAACCGATGGTCGAGCGAGCACTTCAAATCGAGAACCTTCATGCTGATCGGGGCTTGCCAGAAAGTTTAATCGCAAAAACGTATTTTGTGAACGGTCGTTCGTAAATTTGTGATGCGAGCGGAAAAGATCGTTTGGGACAGGACAGACTTCAATTCTAGCCGGAGAGGGGATCTTGTGCCGACGGGCCATTGTGCCGTGCGGCGAGGGGGAGGGTTTTGGGGGTGCTGCTCGCGGTGAGTGTGGGGTTAGGGAGGGGTACTGCTCGCGGCGAGTGTGGGGAGAGCGTTGAGTCCTTCTTCTGGCGTGGTCGTTCTGCTTAAGTCGGATTTTCTTGCTTATTTCTGTTAGCCCCTATCCGGGGCGGGACTTCATTTCTTTGCAAACGCGCAAAGAAACGAAGCAAAGAAACGCGTCCAAACCGCGAATACCTAAGTGTCGTCGTCGATCACTTCAGGTTTTTGGCACGAACATAGCACGGCCCCGAAATCTTATCCCGCAGTTGAACACCCTCCTCTCACTCAAACGCCGCGCACACGCTTCGCCTCCAACGCCTCAAGAAAACAACGTTGGGATACGGTCACCATGGACTCAATTAACGTCCGCTGAACACGCGTGGACCAACCGCCAGTCCCTGTACGTCAGAAGGTCGGAAGGTCGGAAGCGTGGAAATTGTGGGGCGTTTTGGCGCTGGAGGCGAAGCGTGTCGGCGGCGTTGGTGCTTGGGATGGTTGTTTGTCCGCGCGTTAAATGTTTGGGGCCGCGCTACGTTCGTGCCAAAAACCTGAAATGGACAACGACGACACTTAGGTATTCGCGGGTTAAAACGCGTTTCTTTGCTTCGTTTCTTTGCGCGGGTTGCAAAGAAATGAAGTCCCGCCCCGGATAGGGGCTAACAGTAATAAGCAAGAAATCCGACTTAAGCAGAACGACCACGCCAGAAGAAGGACTCAACGTTCTCCGCACACTCGCCGCCAGCAGAACCGCCTCAAACCTCCCTCCACACTCGCCGCAAGCAGCACCGCCTCAAACCACCTACTCCACGGCCGGATCGCCCAGATCCCACTCCCCGCTCATCACCTTTTCGAGCCAGAAACTCCCCACGATCGTCTTAACATCGCTGATATCGCCGCTCCTGATCCACTCGAAAATTTGCGCACGATCCGCAATAAACGTATCGAGGAACTCGCCGTCATCGAGCTTGCGCTCGCCTTCCGTCAATCCGCGAGCCAAATACAAATCGATAAACTCAGTCGAATACGAAATAACCGGATGAATTCGCGTCAGAAAAAACCACTCGCGCGCGGTATAACCCGTTTCTTCCTGCAACTCGCGCTTCGCACACGTCAACTCGCTCTCATTCGGATCAAGCTTGCCCGCCGGATATTCGAGCAGCACTTTCCCAACCGGATAGCGATATTGCCGCTCCATCAACACTCGGCCATCGTCGAAAAGCGGCAGGATCATCACCGCGCCCGGATGCACGACAAACTCGCGGGTAGCATACTTGCCATCCGGAAGTTCGACTGTGTCGCGCTTGAGCGTCAGGAACTTGCCCTCATGCAGCAGTTCGCTCGACACCGTTTTCTCGATCAGGCCGTCGTCGGAATCGGGGAAAGGAATGTGCTTCAAAGGAAGACTGTCAGCCATCGTGCGCCTTGAGGAAAACGCGTCGAGCGCGAGGAGATCGCTGAGGCCGCCAAGCCCCCCAGCGGCCGCCGGCGTCAACGGCGCTTGACGAGATACTGATAGGTGAAGCCGGGGAACGCGAGCACGATAAACAGGCTGAAGGTAACAGCATAAAACTGCCAGCCCTGTTCGAAACGATTACCCGCGCGCGCCTCAAGCATAAAACCGAGCGCGCCCACGACAAAATAAAGCACGATCAATTCAACAATCCGGAACCACGCGTTTTTCTTCTCCGCCTTCATCGGCAGGACGGCGAAAAGACGCTGGTTCGCGAACGGAAGGTTGGCGCCGACCAGCGCCAACAACACAATAAACCAACCCGCAGCCGACATTACAACTGGAACGGCAGCGTGTGCGTGATCGCCGCGAGACATGCGCTCATCAGCGGACCCGGCACGATACCGAGCACCAGCACCGCCAACCCGTTGAACGCGAGCAACGCACGCTTAAGGTTGTCGGCGACGATCGGCGATGTGTCCGTCGGGGCATCGAAGTACATCAGCTTCACGATACGCAGGTAGTAGAACGCACCCACGAGCGACGACAGCACGGCCAGCACAGCGAGCCATGTCAGGCCAGCGTTCATCGTTGCCTCAAGCACCGCGAGTTTCGCGTAGAAGCCGACCATGGGTGGAATACCGGCGAGCGAGAACATCATGATCATCATCACGAATGCGAACACCGGGCTGCGCTGGTTCAGGCCCTTGAAGTCTTCGAGCGTTTCCGCTTCGAAATCCTTGCGTGCCAGCAACATCACCATGCCGAACGTGCCAAGCGTGGTAATCAAATAGATGATGCTGTAGAACATTGCCGAGCTATACGCGTTCGCGGCACCGTCCGCCTTGCCATCGACCACGCCGGCCAGCATGCCAAGCAGCACGAAGCCCATGTTCGAGATGGCCGAGTAGGCCAGCATCCGCTTGATGTTCTTCTGCACGATACCCGTCACGTTACCCACGATCAGCGACAACGCAGCGAGGATCACGAGCATTTCCTGCCAGTCCACCGCCAGCGGCAGCAGCGCCATCACCAGGAAACGCAGACCCCACGCAAACGCCGCAGCCTTCGGTCCACCGCCGGTGATCAAGGTCATCGCGGTCGGCGCGCCCTGATACACGTCAGGCACCCACATATGGAACGGCACCGCGCCCATCTTGAAGGCCACACCCGCCACCACGAAGATCACGCCGAACAACAGGACCGCGTCGTTGATGCGGCCCGTCGCAATCGCCTTGGCCACTTCGTTCAGTTCGAGCGAACCCGTCGCGCCGTACAACATCGAGATGCCATAGAGCAGGAAACCCGAAGCAAGCGCGCCCAGCACGTAGTACTTCATCGCGGACTCGTTGGCTTGCGGCGAGTCCTTGCGCAACGCGATCACCGCGTAGAGCGACAGCGACATCAGTTCCAGGCCGAGATACAGCGTCAGGAAGTTGTTGCCCGAAATCATCACGCACTGGCCGAGCAGCGAAAACAGCCCGAGCAGGAAGAAGTCACCGCGGAACAGGTCACGATCTTCCAGGTACTTGCGCGAATAAACGATCGACACCGCGTAGCCGAGCGTCACGACCGCTTTCATCGCGCTCGCAAACGGATCGACAACATACATGCGGGTGAAGAAGTAATGCGGCGTCGGATCGAGTGCCGTAAAGGCAAACCAGAAACCGACAACGGTCGTGGAAACCACCGCGATCAGGTAAGTCGAGCGCCGGCTCGACTCGCCGAAGATGGTGTCGTTCAACCACGCCACGACGATCATCAACATCAATAGACCGTCGGGTAACAAGGTACTCATGGAGGCGTTTTGCATGATCTATTAGTTTCTCCGCACGCGTTACTGGGCCAGCGGCAGTTTGGACTGCGCGACGTGGGAGAGAAGATTTTCCACGGATACGTGCATCACATCGGTGAATGGCTTCGGATACAGGCCCATGTACAGCGTGAACGCGGCGAGCACCCCCAGCATGAAGAACTCGCGGGTGCTGAGATCCTTGAGCTTCGCGACATGGTCGTTCGCAACCGCGCCGAAATGCACGCGCTTGTACATCCACAGCGTGTAAGCCGCGCCGAGAACGAGCGTGAATGTAGCCAGGAAACCGATCCAGAAGTTGAACTTCACCGCAGCCAGGATCACCATGAACTCGCCGACGAAGCCCGACGTGGCCGGCAAGCCGCAGTTGGCCATCGCGAACAGCATCGCGAACGCGGCGAACTTTGGCATGACGTTGACCACACCGCCGTAATCCGAAATCTGGCGCGAGTGCATGCGGTCATACAACACACCGATACACAGGAACATCGCGCCGGAGACAAAGCCGTGCGAGATCATCTGGACGATCGCGCCTTCTGCGCCGAGCTGGCTGAAGATGAAGAAACCGAGCGTGACGAAGCCCATGTGCGCAATCGACGAATACGCGACCAGCTTCTTCATGTCCTCCTGCACCAGCGCAACCAGGCCGATGTAGATCACCGCGATCAGCGACAACGTGATCACTACCGGCGCCAGGAAATGGCTGGCGTCGGGGGCGATCGGCAGCGAGAAACGGATGAAACCGTACGCGCCGAGCTTCAGCATGATCGCAGCCAGTACGACGGAACCGCCGGTCGGCGCTTCCACGTGGGCGTCAGGCAACCATGTGTGAACCGGCCACATCGGCACCTTCACGGCGAAGGCCAGGAAGAACGCGATGAACAGCAATATCTGCGGCGTGAAGCCAATCTTCGCGTCATGCCATGCGGCGATCTCGAACGTATGCGTCTGCGTGTACAGGTACAGCAACGCGACCAGCATCAGCAGCGAGCCCATCAGCGTGTACAGGAAGAACTTGAACGCGGCATACACGCGATTCGGTCCACCCCACACGCCGATGATGATGTACATCGGGATCAGCGTGGCTTCGAAGAACACGTAGAACAACATGCCGTCGGCCGTCGAGAACACGCCGATCATCAAACCCGACAGGATCAGGAACGAGGCGAAATACTGCGCCACGCGTACCGTGATCACTTCCCAGGCTGAAATCACCACGATCACCGTAATCAACGCGGTCAGCACGACGAACCACATCGAGATGCCGTCGACACCCAGGTGATACGTAATGTTGAAGCGTTCGATCCAGCTCGTTTTCTCTTCGAACTGGAGCGCGGCCGTGGAACTATCGAAACCGGTAATCAGCGGAATGGTGACGAGCAGACCGGCCACCGAGCCGATCAGCGCGACCCAGCGCGTGGGTCCCGGATTGCTGTCACTGCCCACCGCCAGTACAAGGATGCCGACAATGATCGGCAACCAGATCGCGAGACTAAGAATTGGTAAAGAGTGCATAGGTCCCCGCCTTATTTGCCGCCGAGCGTTACAAACAGGGTCAAGAGCCCCAACATGCCAATGATCATGGCGAACGCGTAGTGATAGATGTAACCGGATTGAAGGAAGCGAATCACGCCGGCAAACCAGCCAACGAACTTCGCCATGCCGTTGACGATACCGTCGATAACCGCGACGTCACCCTCTTTCCAGAGTCCGCGGCCAATCGCGACCGCACCCTTTGCAAATACAACATCGTTGATCTTGTCGAGGTAGTACTTGTTATCGAGCAAGTTGTAGATCGGCAGGAAGCGTTGCTTGATCACGCCCGGCAGATCCGTACGCTTGAGATACAGGAACCACGTGACCACGATACCCGCCAGCGCCAGCCAAACCGGCAACCCCTGCAACGAATGCAGTCCCATCGGAAGCCAGCCGTGGAATTCCTCGGCCATCTCGCGCAGGGCCGGATGGTTGTCGCCAATAGCAATAACCTTGTCGAACACCACGCCGTGCGCAAAGAAGTCGCCGTAGAGCAACGGACCGATCGCCAATGCACCGACGATCACCGATGGAATTGCCAGGAGGATCAGCGGCAGCGTGATGACCCATGGTGTTTCGTGCGGTTCGTGCGCGTGGCCGTGACCATGATCGTCGTGGCCGTGAGCGTCATGTCCATGCGAATCATGAGCGTGCAGTGCAGCTTCCGCTGCTGCAATCCCCATGGGGCTTTCCGGATGCTTCGGGCCGCGGAAACGCTCCTCCCCGTGGAACACGAGGAAGTACATGCGGAACGAGTACAGCGCCGTGACGAATACGCTTGCCACCACCGCGAAGTACGCAAAACCCGAGCCGGCGATATGCGAAGCCTTCACGGCATCGATGATCGAATCCTTCGAGTAGAAGCCCGAAAAGAACGGCGTGCCGATCAAGGCGAGCGATCCAATCAGCGACGTGATCCACGTGATCGGCATGTACTTGCGCAGGCCGCCCATGTTGCGGATGTCCTGGTCATGGTGCATTCCGATGATCACCGAACCCGCGCCAAGGAACAGCAAGGCCTTGAAGAATGCGTGTGTAGCCAGGTGGAACACGGCGACCGGATACGCGGAGACGCCGAGCGCGACCGTCATGTAGCCGAGTTGCGACAACGTGGAGTAAGCCACCACGCGTTTGATGTCGTTCTGCACCACACCGAGGAAGCCCATGAACAGCGTCGTGATCGCACCGATCACCGTCACGAACGACAACGCCGAATCCGACAATTCGAACAACGGCGACATGCGCGTGACCATGAAAATACCAGCCGTCACCATGGTTGCCGCGTGGATCAGCGCCGAGATAGGCGTCGGGCCTTCCATGGAATCCGGGAGCCACACGTGCAGCGGGAACTGCGCCGACTTACCCATCGCGCCAATAAACAGGCAAATACAGGCGACCGTCAGCAAGCCCCAGTCCGTGCCCGGGAGCGTCATGCCAGCCAACGCCGTGCGGTGCGCGAAGACATCGCCGTAATTCAGCGAACCGGCGAACGCGAGAATCAAGCCGATACCCAGCAGGAAACCAAAGTCACCAATACGGTTGACGATGAACGCCTTCATGTTCGCGTAGATCGCGGTCGGGCGCGTGTAGTAGAAGCCGATCAGCAGGTACGACACCAGGCCCACCGCTTCCCAGCCGAAGAACAACTGCAGGAAGTTGTTGCTCATCACGAGCATCAGCATGGAGAACGTAAAGAGCGAGATGTACGAGAAGAACCGCTCGTAACCAATTTCCTCGTCTGCCATGTAGCCGATCGTGTAGATGTGCACCATCAGCGAGACGAAGGTGACGATCACCATCATCATCGCGGTGAGCGAGTCGACCAGGAAGCCGATCTCCATCTTGAGCGGACCGACCGTCATCCATTCGTAGATGGTGGCGTTGAAGCTAGCGCCCTGCATCACGTCGACGAGGACGAAGCACGAAAGCACGAACGATATCGCCACGCTGAGGATCGTGATGCGATGCGAGCTCTTGCGCCCGATCTTCCAGCCGAACAGCCCGGCGATCAGCGAACCGGCAAGCGGCGCCAGCGCAATCGTGAGCAGCAGGTTTTCATTGAGTGTCATGGACATATCTGTCTTGCCTGAATTTAACCTTTGAGCTGATCGAGATCTTCGACGTTGATCGTGTCGAGGCTACGGAACAATGTCACGAGAATCGCGAGGCCGATCGCCGCTTCCGCCGCGGCCACCGTCAACACGAAGAACACAAAGATCTGGCCGTGGATGTCGCCGAGGTAATGCGAGAACGCGACGAAATTGGTATTCACCGCGAGCAGCATCAGTTCGATCGCCATCAGGATGATGATCACGTTGCGGCGGTTCAAAAAGATCCCGACGATGCTGATCGCGAACAGGATCGCGCCAAGCACGAGGTAATGGGCAAGACTCAACATGGTGGGTTTCTCCTCAGCCTTTGTTGTCGACCGTGCCGGCACCGACACTGTCGGTGACAGGCGGTTTCGCGGCGTCCGGCGCGTCCGACTCGGACTTCATCTTCACGATCCGCACGCGATCCTTCGCCCGCACCTTCACCTGGTCGCTCACCTTCTGGTGCTTGTTGTCCTTCTTCTCGCGGATCGTCAGCGAGATCGCCGCGATGATCGCGACCAGCAGGATCAGGCCTGCGATTTCGAACGCGAAGATGTAGTCGGTGTAGATGACCTTGCCGATCAACTGCGTATTCGACATGACTTCGTTCGGCCCGACCCCTGCCCCCACGCCCTTGATGAGCATGGCGTCGCGCACCGGCGCCACCGTCGCGCCGTAGCCGTGCCACAGGATCAGCGCGGTTTCAACGATGATGATCGCGCCCACGATGCTCGCTATCGGCACGAACTTCTTGAAGTCTTTCTGCAGGACGTCGAGATTGATGTCGAGCATCATCACGACGAACAGGAAGAGCACCATCACCGCGCCGACGTAGACGAGGACCAGCAAGATGGCGAGGAATTCGGCTTCCAACAACATCCAGATCGCGGCTGCGTTGAAGAACGCGAGCACGAGGAACAGCGCGGACGCCACCGGATTGCGCGAAGTGATCACCTTCAGCGCCGAGACAACCAGCAGCAGCGCGAAGATGTAAAACAGTACGGTCGTGAATTCCATGATTACCGGTTCATCGTTAGGCTTTGTGTTTTGACACAAGCGCGCCGTGCTGCGGATTTATGCAAAACGCAACTACAACTTGTCGGCGCGCGGGCCGGAACAGCAGGTCAATTCAAATGCAGGAACAGCGTCGTAACGAGCACTGGAAGCGACTCAACGATAAGGCGCGTCAGCCGCCTTCGCTGCCGCGATTTCCGTCTCGTAGCGATCGCCCACGGCAAGCAACATCTCTTTCGTAAAGTACAGGTCGCCGCGCTTCTCGCCGTGATACTCGAGAATGTGCGTTTCGACGATCGAATCGACCGGGCAGCTTTCTTCGCAGAATCCGCAGAAGATGCACTTGGTCAGGTCGATGTCATAACGCGTGGTGCGGCGCGTATTGTCAGGACGCGTTTCCGATTCGATGGTGATGGCGAGCGCCGGGCAAACGGCCTCGCACAACTTGCACGCGATGCAGCGCTCTTCACCATTTTCGTAGCGGCGCAATGCATGCAGGCCACGAAAACGCGGGGAAATCGGTGTCTTCTCTTCCGGAAACTGAACCGTGATCTTGCGCTGGAAAACGTAACCGCCCGTCAGCGCGAGGCCTTTCAGCAACTCGGTCAGGAAAAACGTCTTGAAGAAATTCTGTAGTGCGTTCATGGTTATTTCATCCGCCCATTATTTCCAGATGTTCAGCGGCGACATGATCCAGAAGCCGACCACGACCACCCAAATCACCGACACCGGCAGAAAGACTTTCCAGCCGAGACGCATGATCTGGTCGTAGCGGTATCGCGGGAACGTCGCACGAACCCAGATGAACACCGACAGCAACGCGAAGATCTTCAGCACGAACCAGAAAACGCCCGGGATGAAGGACAGGAACTCAAACGGCGCGGTCCATCCGCCGAGAAAGAACGTCGTGGCGATCGCCGAAATCACGATCATGTTGATGTACTCGGCCAGGAAGAACAGCGCGAACGCCATGCCCGAGTAATCGATCATGTGGCCCGCGACGATTTCCGACTCGCCTTCCACCACGTCGAACGGGTGACGGTTCGTTTCCGCAATACCCGACACGAAGTACACGACAAACATGGGCAACAGCGGCAACCAGTTCCACGACAGGAAATTGACGCCGATGTTCGCGAACATGCCGTGCTGCTGCGAAACCACGATGGCCGACATGTTCAGGCTGCCCGTGACCATCAGCACGACGACGAGCGCGAAGCCCATTGAAATTTCGTACGAGACCATCTGGGCCGCTGCGCGCATTGCGCCGAGGAACGCGTACTTCGAGTTCGACGCCCAGCCGGCGAGAATCACGCCATACACGCCGACCGACGAAATCGCCATCACGTAGAGCAGGCCCGCGTTGATGTCGCCGAGCACCGCTTTCGCCTGGAACGGAATCACCGCCCAGATCGCGAACGCCGGAACCACGGTCATGATCGGCGCGATCAGGTAGATCCATTTGCTGGCTTGCGTCGGCTGAATCACTTCTTTCAGCAGCAGCTTCAGCACGTCGGCGATCGGCTGCAGAAGAC
>NZ_JBAUSA010000330.1:0-2772 GCF_049581465.1 Caballeronia sp.
AAAACGCGTTTCTTTGCTTCGTTTCTTTTCGCGTTTGAAAAGAAATGAAGTCCCGCCCCGGATAGGGGCTAACAGAAATAAGCAAGAAAATACTACTTATGCAGAACGACCACGCTAGCAGAAGGACTCAACGCTCTCCCCACACTCGCCGCTAGCAAAAACCCGCAAACCCCAACCTCCCCCTCCAAACCGCCCCGAACCGCCAGCGCGCAGCACCCACCCCTAGGCCACAACGGTCGCCATACCGTGCGTCACCTGTCGCGCCACGGCCAAGTAGCGCTCAGCGGTATCGGCAAGAGTCAGTCCTCCTAGCGGCCGCTGCGCCCGCCCCTCCCCCAGAGCAAGCACAAGCGCACGCGCATACTCGGCGGTATCTTCGGGATCGAGCAAATGCACCGCCGGAAAGTCTGCGGCGAAACTAAACGGCCGGATATTGCTGGCCACAATCGGCACGCCCGATGCAAGCGCCTCCAAAAACGCAATGCTATGTCCCTCCGAACGCGACGGCATCGCGAACACGCTGGCCCTGAACAGAATCTCCGATACATCCGGACGCGGCCCCTCGACCGTCACGCTCGCATCAAGCCCAAGCTTCGTCGCAAGATCCTTCACCGCCGTGAAATACGCCGGGTCTTCAATCACGCCGTATAAACACAAGCGCGCCAGCGGCACCTGCGCCACCACTTCCTTGAACGCATGCACGGTCTGCAACTGGTTCTTGACCGACGTATAGCGCCCGATCTGCACGATCTGTGCGCGGTCATCGGCGGGATCGGCGTTCAGGCCCACAGAAAATCGCGCCATGTCGACGCCGTTCGGAATCACCTGCATGGAAGGGTGACGACCGACTGCAGCCACGTAGTCATCGATATTCGCGGGTGACACCGCAATCACCGCCCGCGCACGCCGCGACAACACCCGCTCGATACGCCGAAACAAACTGCGCTCGAAATCGTTGGTCGCGGAGTGCATCACGTACACCACCGGCGCGGCAATCGGCAACGCCCGTGCATAGAACGCCGGTATGGTCGCGTGCGCAAACACCACGTCGGGCTTGTAGTAATTGATCGCCCGGTACAAATGCCAAAGCTTGCCGAGCGTGCCATGCGTGGCGTCCGGGAACATGCACTCCACGCCGTTTGCATCGAGATCACTGCGCAAATTGGCGAAATCATCGTGTTGCGGCCGCAGCGCCGTCACGCCCACGATCTCGCCGCCCTTCTGCTGATGAATAGCAAGATCCTTGGCCAACACCTCCGCACCCGAGAGGCGAGGCGCAAGAACCAGATGAAGTATGCGCATCAGGCCTCCCTGAAGATTCGGAACAGCATCCATCCGGCGGCCGAACCGAGCCCGATGGTCATCGCCCAGGCGATGCCCATCACGCCCCACAGGTGCGTCGCGACCGGCACCGTGGCGAGCAACACCACGGCCTGGATGACCGACGCGTGCGTAGCAACTTTCGGCAGCCCCACCGCGCGCAAGTAGGACACGAGCACGGCGATCATCGCGCCAATCGCCATGTTGATCACGAAGATGCGGAACAACGGTACGGCCGGAAGCCACGCGCTGCCAAGCACGATCTGGAAGAGCGGCTCGGCAACCAGCCGCAAAATGATCACGAGCACCGTAAGCCCCGCGACGATCAACGTAAGGTAGCGGCGAAAGAGTCGCGCGGCGAAGTCGGCATCCCTGCGGTGATGCGCGGAGAACGTCGGAAACAGATATTGCGACATGGCGATGGCCGCGTCCGCGAGCAGCATCTGCGCAAGCTTCGACGACATCTGGTACGCGCCGAGTTGCGCCGGTCCAAGCAGTTTCGCGACGATGACCTTGTCAAACTGGTTCAGCAACAGGTTCACCACGCTGCCGGCCCAGATCCAGCGGCTGAAGTTCACGTAGTGGCCGATACCCTTCCATGACATCCGCAGCGGCGGGCGTGGCGACATCGTCGTCCAGGTGAGGACCGTTTTCAGTGACTCGCCCGCGACCATGCCAAGCAACACCGAATACGCGCCCGCGCCGCCGAGCGCGAATGCCAGGCCGATCGCGCAATCGAGAAAGGCCGAGGACATTTCCACCCCAGCGATCCGCATGAAGCCGCGCTCGCGCGTGACGACGTAATACGCTGGCGACGCCACCCCGCGAATCAGCGGCAACAGCGCGGCGAGTTGCAGCAGCAGCAACGATCCGCCGAGATGGAACTGTCTGTCCATGAATGGCGCGGCGGCAACGATCAGCAGTGCGATCAACGTGCCGCGCGAGGCAAGCGTCGTCCACACCGCGCCGAGCTGGTTGCGGTTCGGCATCTCGCGGCCCTGTACGACCGCTTGCGCGAGACCGGTGTCGCTAAGCGCTTCAGCGATAGCAACGGCCAGCAGCGCGACGCTGACGCTGCCGATCGCGGCGGGTCCGAGAATCCGCCCGATGGCCAGGAACTTGACCGCGACGAAGCCCCGCACCACGATTTGCTGGAGCAGGACCCAGATGGCCGCGTCCTGATCGAAGCGCACGCTGGCGGATGAAAATGGTAACCGGACAGCTCTCACAGACAGCCCTCGTACGAAATCAGATTTTTATTGTGGAAGCGCGGACCCAGGGAGAAGCGTTGTTCCTGAAGTGTCATGGGCGTGCTTATCGGACGAATGGATTGACGGTTTCCGCCAAGGTAACTTGACACGCCCTGCGCCGTGCGCCATCTCGTAGTCGATATCGGCCCTCGTGTGGTCTGGGTCACTGTCTTTTTTCGCCAGAGGAATACCCTCACTATGG
>NZ_JBAUSA010000331.1:0-2146 GCF_049581465.1 Caballeronia sp.
CGCTATTGCTGCTGCGTCCGCTCGCTACCGCCGCCGCGATCCCGCCGTTGCCGCCGCTACCTGACACACTGCCGACTGACCAGTTCGCGATTGAAATGCCGCCGGAGGTTGCGCCTTCGCCCGACGGCGACGCCGCGTGGCTCGCGCCGGCGCAAACTGTGGCGCCTTCGCCGGCAATAGCGGAAAGTCCGCCGCCACTGGAGGGGCCGCCAACGCCATTGGCGCCGCTCCAGCGGTTGTCACGTGCCACGGAGTCCGCAAGTGCTGCACCTGCCGTAACCGCTGCACCTGACGACGGTAAGCCGATTTCGCTGAATCTCAAGAACGCGGACTTGAGCGCGGTCGTGCAGAGCTTCGCCAAGTTCTCGGGGCTGAACATCGTCGCAAGCGAAAAAATTCGCGGATCGGTATCGCTGAATCTCGTCGATGTGCCGTGGCGGCTTGCGTTCGATACCGTGCTCGAAGTCCACGGCCTCGCCATGGAGCGTCATGGTGAGGTGATCTGGGTCGCGCCGCTGGCTGAACTGGCGGCACGCGAACGGTTGCGTTTCGAGGCTCACGCTCGCGACGCCGATCTCGAGCCCCTCAGCAGCCGCACGTTTGTGCTGCGCTATCCGCGCGCCGACGACGTTCGTAAGCTGCTGACCGGATCGGGCAGCCAGCGGGTGTTGTCGAAGCGCGGTTCCGTCATGTCCGACGCGCGCACGAACCTGCTGTTCGTGACGGACCTTGCGGCACGGGTCGCGCAGATCGCCGAGCTGATTGCGCGCATTGACCAGCCGACGCCGCAAGTGATGATCGAGGCGCGTATCGTTGAGGGGGAGACGGGTTTTTCGCGCAACCTCGGCGTCAGGCTTTCGATGACCCCAACCGGCGACGCCGCCATCGCGCGGGGACTCGTGGCGGGAACCGAGGGCGGGCTGTTTGACCTTTCAGCGCGACCGATTGCAGGTTTCGACGTAGCAACTGCCGGCCTGACGTTGTTTGCCGCGCAAGCCACGCGGTTGCTGAATATCGAACTGAGTGCGCTGGAAACCGAGGGTCGCGGCGAAATCGTGTCGGCGCCACGCGTGATCACCGCGGACAGGGTCAAGGCGCTGGTCGAGCAGGGCACCGAGTTGCCGTATCAGGCGAAGGTCGGCAATGGCGTGTCCGGCGTGCAGTTTCGGCGAGCCGCGCTGAAACTGGAGGTCGAGCCGCAAATTACGCCGAACGGACACGTGATTCTCGACCTGGATGTATCGAAGGATAGTGTCGGCGAGCAGACGGCCGCGGGTCCTGCAATCAACACGAAACACATCCAGACTCGCGTGGAAGTGGAGGACGGAGGGACGGTGGCTATCGGCGGGATTTATTCCGCTGACGAGCGCGAAGATGTCACGGGGGTCCCACTACTCGCTAAAATTCCCCTTCTTGGATGGCTTTTCAGGCACTCCGCGCGTCGAAATTCTCGTAGTGAACTGGTTGTCTTTATCACGCCCCATATTGTCCCGGCGAGCTTGTGAAGGCCGTGGGCAAGCCTTCCAGACTCGACAAACCGGCCCTTTTGCCCTTAAGCTGCCGCACGAACGGGCCCGGAATCGGGCCTAAACTAAACATATAAGGAATCGAGTTGGAAGCCGGGCAAGCGAACGCCAACGTATTTTTCGTCGGACTCATGGGGGCAGGCAAGACCACCGTGGGGCGCGCAGTCGCGCGCCGGCTGCAGCGCTCGTTCATCGATTCGGACCATGAAATCGAGGCGCGGACAGGCGCGCGCATTCCCGTGATCTGGGAACTCGAAGGTGAGGAAGGCTTCCGGGAACGCGAGGCGCATGTCATCGAGGAACTCTCGCGGCGCGACGGCATCGTGCTCGCCACTGGCGGGGGGGCGATATTGCGTCCGGAGACGCGAAATCATCTGAAAAATCGCGGGCTGGTGATTTATCTGCGCGCCAATCCGCACGATCTCTGGCAGCGCACGCGGCGCGACAAGAACCGCCCGCTGCTGCAAACCGACGACCCGCGCGGCAAACTCGAAGCGCTCTACCGGGTGCGCGATCCGCTGTATCAGGAGTGCGCGCATTTCGTCGTGGAAACCGGGCGCCCGACGGTCAACAACCTCGTCAACATGGTGTTGATGCAACTGGAGATGGCCGGCATCACC
>NZ_JBAUSA010000332.1:0-3159 GCF_049581465.1 Caballeronia sp.
GTGATGAGGGCGGAGCTGTCGTCGTAATCCTTGAGAATCTCCTCGACGCCGTGAGCAAAAGCGCCGAGATGATGATCGAGGACCTGCTTGGTTACTGCTTCTGCCTGTTCAGGGGAATTTGACATGGTGGAAATCCATCAAGAGCGAGGGTGGAAACGGAAACCGGCAATGGTGGCCATTGCCGGCGCATGGCGCGGCGGTACGTCTGGTCAGGCGTATGCGCGCTGCGCTTCGTCCCAGGTTACGACCATGATTGGCGTGCCGTCTTCCTTGATAAAGGCAAGCGGCCCCAGGAATGTCATGTAGAACTCGCTGTCGACCGGGAACGCAGTCTTGTCGTGTCGGGCATTTGCCGACTCGTATCCGTACGCCGGCGCTACGACTGTGTCGCCACCGTGCTCACTGCCACCCCGGACGTCCATGCGGCCTTTCGTCAGCAGATATTCTCCCGGCCCGACGTGCAAGTGCGCATTGAAGGACGACCCGGCGGGGCAATCGAAAATTGCGGTCCACGCGCCCATTTCGGGCGAGGCGTGGAGCATTTTCCAGCGAATGCCGCCTGCCGAAAGTGCGTCGGGAAAAGGCTTCCACGGAATGTCGTTGATTTGAACGGCTTCTTCGCGAACCTTTGGTTTGATTTCCATCATCGTCTCCTGATATCAGCCGAACCGTGTCGGAGTTCAGCAAGGTTTGTGGGTGAAACCACGATACCGCAGGAAGCGAGACGAGGATTGCACGCCAGTGCAACGCGAGTTGCCTGCCAGTGCAGTGGAATAACGCCGAGCCGGCGACAGGGAGTCTAGGCCGCTACCGGGATCAATGACCCAGGCCTGTCGCCGCGATCTGCTGCTCCACGTACTGCGCGAACAGTGAATGCAGACGCGTGGTCGGGTGAATGTCGTCGGCGAACATGTACGTCTGATCGGCATTGGACGTCACGTACGTCTTCGGCGAGCAGAATAAAGACGAGTCATCGGGCGTTTTCGAAGGGTCGCAGGCAGTGCTGGTGTTTGACACAACGAAGCCATTCGCCTGGAAGTTCGCAATGATCCCATCCGCCCAGGTATAAGAATCGATTTCGATCACCTTGCCTTGCAGGCCATCGGCCTGCAAGGCAGCGTTCAAGTCACTGTTGAACAGCTGCGATAACTGGGTCAGGTTTGCCCCGCCGTCGGACGAAGCGATGCCGTCGGGCGTCAGTCCAACATTCGGGACATTGACCAATACGACATGAGTGGCGCCGTTCTGGATGATCTGTCCCACAACTTGAGCCAGGGTCGCTGCCGCCGTCTGCACTGTCGGCGCGGCGGCCGGCAGCGGCCCGGCGCGAAGTACATCGTTTGCGCCAGCCCAGACCAACACCAGTTGGCCGGAGTTGAAGCTGCCGTGAGAGCCCAGATAGCTTGAGACCTGCTGATTGACGGGCATTTCTACATTGCCGATCACGTCGCTAAGGAAGTCGTAAAGGTTTGCCGGTGTTGCCACCGTGGCGCCGCCCTGCGCGTAGCCGAGGCCGCCTTGCGCACTCAACTCATGAGCGAGGTCGATCGTAAAAGCAGCGGTGAGCGTGTTTCCGTAGTATTGGGCGACATCCTGAGTCCACACTTGCCCCGGGTTAGTCGTGAAACGCCCCCCGCCGACCGCGCCGGCGATCGGCGCGTAGGTCCCGACGTCCGACAGGCTGTCGCCGAACGAAACAACTTGCAGATCGATGCCGCCCGCCGGCGAGGGCGCGCCACTCGAACCGCTTCCGCTGCCACCGCCGCATGCGGTAAGCAGTGAAATTCCCACGGCAATAATTGCAGCACGTACCCTGACGTTGCGTCCTTGCATAGTTCCTCCCGCGCTGGTTGGCCGGGCGGATGCCCGCATGCGGCGGCCTTATCGCCCGCCTGCATAACGCTCTCGCGATACGCACCTTCGCTGAGCAAGAAGCGTGCGCTGCCGTCCTGATGGCATTGGCGCAAAATGGCACGACCCGTACCAAAGGCGATTGCGCGTACGGCTTCCCAATCACGAACGCAGGAGACACCCATGACTTTTGACGGTTCGGCCATCAAGGCGCTGCTGGACGATGCGGTATCGAAGGGCGCTGTTCACGGCATCGCGGCAATGGTAGTTGACCGCAGCGGCCCTGTGTTCCAGCACGCCGCCGGCGAGGCAGGCGAACACACGATGTTCCGCAACGCCTCGATGACGAAGGCAGTCGCCACTACGGCGGCACTGCAGTTTGTGGAGAAGGGGCTGCTGAGCCTTGATGCCAGCGTCGAATCGATTTTGCCGGAGTTCGGCAATTTGCAAGTGCTGGACGGCTTCGACGGCGACAAGCCACGCTTGCGTCCTCCTGGCAGCCGCGCGACAGTGCGCCAACTGATGACCCACTCGGCTGGACTGGGCTACTTCTTCATGAACGAAAAGTTGAAGCGCTACCACGAGCTTACCGGTGAGCCCCACCCTCTTACGGGACTCAAGCGCAGTCTCTCAGTGCCGCTCGTCAACGATCCCGGCACTGCCTGGGAGTACGGCACCAACACCGACTGGCTCGGGCTCATTGTCGAGAAGCTGTCGGGACAGAGTTTGAGCAGCTACCTCAAGCAGCATGTGTACGGGCCGCTTGGAATGAACGACTCGACATTCACGCCCAGCGCCGAGCAGCGCGGCCGGCTGCTGCGCGTAATGCAGCGCCAGGCCGACGGCGCGCTCGCTCCTTCATCACTCGATCTGCCGCTGACCTCCGAATGGGACGCTTCCGGCCACGGGTCGTACGGTACGGTGCAGGACTACGGGCGCTTCTTGCAGGCATGGCTCAACGACGGTGCCGGCATCCTCGAACCGGCGACCGTGGAGATGGCGCTGCAGAACCACCTCGGGCAGATCAAGCTGCCCGAACTGCTGAAGTCCACGATCCCCGAACTGTCGAACGACGTGCCCGCAGCGCCGGTGTTGCAGAGTTGGGGGCTGGGCTTCCACCTCACGCTCGCCGACGTGCCGGGCATGCGCAGCAACGGCACCGGTGACTGGGCCGGCGTCTTCAATACCTACTATTGGATCGACCGCGCGAAGGGCATCGGTGGGGTGCTGATGACGCAGGTGCTGCCCTTCTTCGACATGCCTGTGGTCGAGACACTCATTGGCTTTGAGACCGCGGTGTACCAGCAG
>NZ_JBAUSA010000333.1:0-9333 GCF_049581465.1 Caballeronia sp.
GACGCCGAGCGCATGCGCCGCCGGCGCAGCACTCAGGAACACCCACAACCCAAGAACTGCCACAAGCCCTAGGCGGCGCGCAACGTGCCGCGCCGCCGGGTAATCAGGCATCGATCTCCCCCACCTCCTCGGCTCGATGACACGAGACGTGCCGGCCATCGACAAAACGCAGCGCCGGTTCTTCCACGCGGCATTTTTCGATTGCATACGGACAACGCTGGTGGAATGTGCAGCCGGTGGGCGGATTGAGCGGAGACGGCATTTCGCCTTGCAACCTGATTTTGATGCGGCGATCTTCCTCGAACAGCGCCGGTGTCGCCGACATCAGCGAGCGCGTGTACGGGTGCCGGGGCCGCGCATAGATCGTGGCTTTGTCGCCGAGTTCGGCCACACCGCCAAAATACATCACCATGACGTCATCGGCGATATGTTCCACCACCGATAAATTGTGCGAGATGAACACATAGCTCGTGCCGAACTGCTCCTGCAGATCCATGAACAGGTTCAGGATTTGCGCCTGGATGGACACGTCGAGCGCGGACACGGGTTCATCGGCGACGAGGATTTGCGGGTCGAGGATCATCGCGCGCGCAATCGCCACGCGCTGGCGCTGGCCGCCCGAAAACATATGCGGATAGCGCGCCGCGTGTTCGGGCCGCAAGCCGACCGTGCGCATCATGTGGGCGATCCGTTCGGCGCGTTCGCTCGCGCTGAGTTTCGTGTTGATCGCGAGCGGTTCGCCGAGCGTCTGCTCGACAGTCTTGCGAGGATTCAGCGAAGCAAACGGGTTCTGGAACACCATCTGCACGCGTTGTCGAAGCTCGGCGACTTTCGCCTTGTTCGCATGTGCGACGTCCTCGCCGTCGATCAGCAAGCGCCCGGATGTGGGCGCTTCGATCATCGTCAGTTGCCGGGCCAGGGTGGATTTGCCACAGCCCGACTCGCCGACGACCGCCAGCGTCTTGCCGCGCTGCAGCGAGAACGATACGCCGTTTAGCGCCTTGACCGTGCCCTGCGTGAACATGCTGCGCTTCACGCTGTAGTGCTTCATGAGCTTATCGGCGACTAGAACGATGTCTTTTGTCAGGACCGCCGGGACTACCTCAGGGACTGCACTCATCGCGCGCCTCCATGTTCTGCCACGACACCCATGTTCAGCGGCTTGATGCAACGCGCGCGCACGGCGGGGTCGTTCGGAGCGAGTTGAAACAGCGCGGGACGCTCCTTTTTGCAATCATCGACGGCATATTTGCAGCGCGGCGCGAACAGGCAACCGACCGGACGATCGTCGCGGCCCGGCACCATGCCCGGCAATGCGGCGAGGCGCTCGGCGCCGCGGCTATGCTCGGGAATCGCGGCAAGCAGCGCTTCCGTGTACGGATGATGCGGCTCGCTGAAAATGGTCGGCACGTGATTCGTTTCGATAATCTCGCCCGCGTACATCACCGCCACGCGTTGCGCGACTTCGGACACCACCGCGAGATCGTGCGAAATCAGCACGAGTGCCATGCCCCGTTCCTTCTGCAACTTCACCAGCAACTCCATGATCTGCGCCTGGATGGTGACATCGAGCGCGGTCGTGGGTTCGTCGGCGATAAGCAGCTTGGGATTGCACGCCACGGCCATCGCAATCATCACGCGCTGGTTCATGCCGCCGGACATCTGGTGCGGGAATGCATCGATACGGCTCTTTGCGTCCGGAATCCCGACTTGATCGAGCAAATCGAGCGCCCGTTGCTGCAGTTTCGCGCCGCGCAAACCTTCGTGAAGCCGCAAGACTTCCTTGATCTGATAACCGACGGTGTAGCTTGGGTTCAAGCTCGACAACGCATCCTGGAACACCATCGCAATGTCTTTGCCGATGATCTTCCTGCGTTGCCGCGCCGATGCCTTCAGCAAGTCCACGCCGTTGAACATGACCGTGTCGGCGGTCACGATGCCGGGCGCGTCGATGAGTCCCATCAACGCCATCATGGTGACGCTTTTGCCCGAACCCGATTCGCCGACGACACCCACGATTTCACCGGGCTTGACGCTCAAGTCGATCCGGTCGACCGCAGGGAGTCCGTTAAAACTCACCGCGAGATTGCGAATGGTCAATAGATCGCTCATATCAGGCCATCCGTTTTAGTTTGGGATCGAGCGCGTCGCGCAGGCCATCGCCGAGCAGATTGATTGCCAGCACCGAGATCAGGATGGACAAGCCCGGCATGGTCACGATCCACCACGCGCTTTCGATGTAATCGCGCGCCGACGCCAGCATCGCGCCCCACTCCGCCGATGGCGGCTGCACGCCCAGGCCAAGAAAGCCGAGCGCGGCGGCATCGAGAATCGCCGAGGAAAAGCCGAGCGTGGCTTGCACGATCAACGGCGCGCCGCAATTGGGCAGCACTTGCGAGAACATCAGCCGAACCGTTCCGGCCCCGGCCACGCGCGACGCCGTCACATATTCGCGCTGCAATTCACCGAGCGCCGATGCGCGCGTCAATCGCACATAACCGGGCAACGCGACGATCGCGATGGCCAACATGGTATTGACCAGTCCCGGCCCGATGATTGCCACCACGGCCACCGCCAGCAGCAGCGAAGGCAACGCGAGCAACACGTCCATGATGCGCATGATCGGGGTATCGAGCCATTTCGGAAAGAACGCGGCGATCAGCCCGAGCACAATGCCGGGAATCAGCGCGAGCACGACCGAAACGAAGCCGATCCAGAATGACAGCCGCGCGCCGTACATCAGGCGCGAGAGGATGTCGCGACCGGCTTCGTCGGTGCCGAACACGAAGCGCCAGTTGCCGCCGTCGAGCCAGGCCGGCGGGATCTTGACGTTATCGCGATATTGCTCGATGGGAGAGTGCGGCGCGATCAGCGGCGCGAAGATCGCGATCAAGACCAGCAGGAGCACGATCGCGCCCGCCGCGACGGCGCCACGATTACGCGAGAAATTCGCCCAGAATTCGCGGGCCGCGAGATAGCGGCCGCTGGGCATGGGGGTCAGTGCCCCGGGGTTATTTTGGATATCGGCCATCGGCTTACCTCGTGTGGCGAATGCGCGGATTCAGCACGCCGTACAACAAATCGACGACCAGATTCACAAGAATGACGAGCGTTGCAATCATCAGGATACCGCCCTGCACGACCGGATAATCGCGCCGGCTGATGGCATCGATCAGCCATTTGCCCACGCCCGGCCACGAGAACAAGGTCTCGGTGAGCACCGCGCCCGCGAGCAAGGTGCCGACCTGCAAGCCGATCACCGTCACCACGGGAATCAGCGCGTTGCGCAACGCATGCACGATCACCACGCGGGCTGGCGAAAGACCTTTGGCGCGCGCGGTACGGATGTAGTCCTCGCGCAGCACTTCAAGCATGGAAGAACGCGTCATGCGCGCAATCACGGCCAGGGGAATCGTGCCCAACACGATGGTCGGCAGGATCAGGTGACTGACAGCGGACTTGAACGCGCCTTCATCGGTGGAGAAAAGCGAATCCCACAACATGAAGCCGGTGCGCGCGGGAATGTCGTATTCCACCGCGATACGTCCGGAAACCGGTGTCCAGCCCAGTCTCGCCGAAAAGAACATGATGAGGATCAAGCCCCACCAGAAGATCGGCATGGAATAACCGGTCAGCGCCGTGCCCATCACGCCGTGGTCGACTACCGTCCCGCGTTTCAGCGCGGCGGCCACGCCAGCCGGCAAGCCGATGACCAGAGCGAAAATCATCGCGCAGGTGGCCAGTTCGAGCGTCGCCGGAAAGCGGCCGAGAAATTCGCCCATCACGCTTGTATTCGTGATGATCGACTGCCCGAGGTCGCCCTTGAGCGCATGTCCGACATAGTGGAGATATTGAACCGGAAGCGGCAGGTCGAGCCCGAGCCGCTTCATGGCTTCGGCGTGCATCGCCGGATCCACGCCGCGCTCGCCCATCATGACTTCAATGGGGTCGCCCGGGATCAGGTGGATAAGTGCAAACGCGAGAATCGTGATGCCGATGAACGTCGGAATCACCATGCCTATGCGTCGCAGAACGAATCGGAACATGGTTCGTCTCTTTGGGGAGGAAAAATGCGACCGGCGACGCGGGCTTGTGACCCTTG
The DNA here is from genome assembly GCF_049581465.1 of Caballeronia sp. Taxonomy (GTDB): domain Bacteria; phylum Pseudomonadota; class Gammaproteobacteria; order Burkholderiales; family Burkholderiaceae; genus Caballeronia. Next base: position 4,103 of record NZ_JBAUSA010000333.1, read on the forward strand.
TCGCCGGACCTTTGCAGCTAATTATAGTTTTAGTATGGAAAGCTTACGGCTAAGCGTTTACTGCACGCTGACGCCGTCAAAGCGCAAGTAGCCGAGCGGCTCGATCTTCATGCCGATAACCTTCTTCGTGGTCGGCTGATAGACGGTCGAGTGAGCGATCGGCGAGAACGGCAGTTGTTGCGCGAAAATCTCCTGCGCTTGCGTGTAGATCGTCGTGCGCTTAGCCTGATCGGACGTGATGCGTCCTTGGTCGACCAGGTCGTTGAACGGCTTGTAGCACCAGTGGGAGAAGTTCGAGCCATTCACCGCGTCGCAGCCCAGCAGCGTGCCGAGCCAGTTGTCGGGGTCTCCATTGTCGCCGGTCCAGCCAATCAGCATTGCATCGTGCTCGCCTGAGTGCGCTCGCTTGATGTACTCGCCCCATTCATACGAGACAATATTCGCCTTCACGCCAATCTTCGCCCAGTCGGCCTGGATCATTTCGGCCATCAGACGCGCGTTCGGGTTGTACGGACGTTGTACCGGCATGGCCCACAAGTTCATCTCGAAGCCGTTCGGGAAACCTGCCTTCGCGAGCAACGCCTTTGCCTTGGCGGTGTCATAAGGCTGGTTCTTCAGGTTCTTGTCGTAGGACCACTGGGTCGGCGGCATCGGGGCGGTGGCCGCCTGGCCCGCGCCCTGATACACCGACTGGATGATCGCCGACTTGTTGATCGCCATGTCCAGCGCGCGACGGACATCGACGTTATCGATGTTCTTCTTCGTCACGTTGTACGCCACGTAGCCTTCGTTGAAGCCTGCTTGCGACGGCGTGTCGATATTGGCATCGGCCTTCAGCGGCGCGATGTCAGCCGGGCGCGGATAGCTCATGATCTGGCATTCGTTGTTCTTCAGCTTTTGCACGCGGACTGCGGCATCCGGCGTGATCGCGAAAATCAGCTTCGAGATCTTCACTTCGCCCGGCTTCCAGTAATCAGGATTGCCGTCGAAACGGATGGTCGCGTCTTTCGTGTAGCTGCGGAAAATGAACGGGCCCGTGCCGACCGGCTGCTGGTTGATGTCCGATGCCTTACCGGCTTTCAGCAATTGCTGAGCGTATTCATCGGATTGAATCGACGCGTACTCCATCGCCATGTTCTGGATGAACGGAGCGTTCACTTCTTTAAGCGTGAACTTGACCGTGTACGGATCGACCTTCTCGATCTTCGTGATCAGCTTGTCCAGGCCCATGTCCGTGAAGTACGGAAACGATGCCGGGTAAGCCTTGCGGAACGGCTGGTTCGGGTCGAGCATGCGATTGAACGTGAACAGGACGTCGTCCGCGTTGAATTCGCGCGTCGGCTTGAAGTACGGCGTGGTCTGGAACTTCACGCCATGACGCAGATGGAAGGTGTACGTGAGGCCATCGGCCGACACGTCCCATTTTTCTGCGAGACCCGGCTCGACTTTCGTGCTGCCCCGCTCGAATTCAACGAGGCGGTTATAAACCGTGAACGTGTTCGCGGTGAAATCGGTGCCCGTGGTGTACTGAGCGGGGTCGAAACCAGCCGGACTGCCTTCTGAACAATAGACCAGCGTCTTGTTCGGAATCGGTGCGGCGTGGGCAACGCTCGCCGTAATGAGCGATGCCGTGATGGCGGCGCCAACTGCCATCGAAAGGCGGGCAGCTCGCAACAGGCCAAATTTCTTCATGTTTCCTCCGGGATCGGTGCTGGCTAGAACCAGCGTAGCCGCGATATTACTGAGCTTTGCCGGGGCAAACAAGGCGACGAAAAAACGGTGGGCAAGCGGTGAGGTAATAGGGTATTACGCGTAGTGATAGGCGCAGCGGCCGCATCGTCCTGTGCTGCGGCGTTGTCGGTTGGAATGGGGTCGAACTAATGGCAATGAAGACGAGGAAAACGAGAACCGCGCAACGAGCGTCGCGCGGGTAAATACCGATCTGGTTAGCGTGTTACTGACCTGTTACTGACGTGTTACTGACCGCGCAACCCCATCCGCTCGCAAATCGTCTTGCTCGCAGCCGCGCCATTCAGCGTATAAAAATGCAGCCCGGGCGCGCCTTCTTTCACCAGCCGCTCGCATAAACCCGTTACCACGTCGAGTCCAAAAGCGCGAATCGCCTCTCGATCGTCGCCGAAGCTTTCTAATCTACGCGCAATCCATTTCGGCACTTCCGCGCCGCACATCTCTGAAAAGCGCATTAACTGCGAGTAATTGGTAATCGGCATGATGCCCGGCACGATAGGCACATCCACGCCCAGTTTGCGCGCGTCATCGACGAAACGAAAATACGCATCGGCGTTATAGAAGTACTGCGTAATAGCGGAGTTCGCGCCCGCCTGCACTTTGCGCGCGAAACTCTCCAAATCGGCTTTCGGCGAGCGCGCCTGCGGGTGATATTCCGGATACGCGGCCACTTCAATATCGAACCAGTCGCCCTGCTCGGCACGAATAAAACCGACAAGCTCCGACGCGTAGCGCAACTCGCCGACTTCGCCCATGCCTGACGGCAGGTCGCCGCGCAAAGCGACGAGATGCCGAATGCCCTGCTCGCGATACGCATGCAAGATCGCGCGCAAGCTTTCCTTCGATGACCCGATGCACGACAAATGCGGGGCAGCGTCGAGGCCCTGCTTCATCATGTCGACGACGGTATCGAGCGTGCCTTGTTGAGTGGAACCGCCCGCGCCGAACGTCACGGAGACGAACTTCGGCTTGAGCGTGCTGAGCTGCGTGGCGGTTGCGCGCAGTTTGTCGACGCCTTCCTGCGTTTTCGGCGGGAAGAACTCGAATGAGAGTTCGATCGGATTCATGATGTTTGTCTTTGGGCGCCAGGAACGCCCTACCCGAAGCTGCGATTCCCGAAGATCAGCGCCGACAGCAACCAGGACACGATGCTGTACAAGATCGAGCCGATAAACGCGGCCCAGAAACCCGACACCTCAAAGCCTTTGAGCAGCGAAGCGCACAGCCAGAAACACAGCGCGTTCACCACGAGGATGAACAACCCCAGCGTGACGATGGTCACCGGCAGCGTGAGCAGCACGAGAACCGGACGAATGAAGGTGTTGATCAGTCCAAGCACCAGCGCGATGATCAGCGCGGTTCCGAAACTGCGGATGTGGATCGAAGGCACGAGGTAAGTGATGATCAGCAGCGCGAGCGCGTTGACCAGCCAGGTCAGCAACAGGGACATCGATGTTCTCCGGGTGTTTCAAGGGATGCGTGCACGAATTTGAAAATCCGTGCACGCGCCGGGTTCACGCCGTTATTGCCTTAATAGCGATAATGGTTCGGCTTGAACGGGCCCATCTTGTCCACGCTGATATAGCTGGCCTGAGCGTCGGACAGCACGGTCAGTTCAGCGCCGACATGGCCCAGATGGAGACGTGCGACCTTTTCGTCAAGGTGTTTCGGCAGGACGTAGACCTTGTTTTCGTACTTGTCGCCATGCACGAACAATTCGATCTGCGCGATCGTCTGGTTCGTGAACGAGGCCGACATCACGAACGACGGGTGGCCCGTCGCGCAGCCGAGGTTCACCAAACGGCCTTCAGCCAGCAGGATGATGCGCTTGCCGTCGGGGAAAACGATGTGATCGACTTGCGGCTTGATGTTGTCCCACGTGTATTGGCGCGTGGAGGCAACGTCGATTTCCGAGTCAAAGTGACCGATATTGCAGACGATCGCGTTGTTGCGCATGGCGACCATGTGGTCGTGGCCGATCACATGGAAATTGCCGGTCGCCGTCACGAAGATGTCGGCCTTGTCGGCGGCGTATTCCATGGTTACGACGCGGTAGCCTTCCATCGCTGCTTGCAACGCGCAAATCGGATCGATTTCCGTGACCCATACCGTTGCGCCCAGACCGCGCAGCGATTGCGCGCAGCCCTTGCCCACGTCGCCATAACCCGCGATCACGGCGATCTTGCCCGCGATCATCACGTCGGTTGCGCGCTTGATGCCGTCGACGAGCGATTCACGGCAGCCATACAGATTGTCGAACTTCGACTTCGTGACCGAGTCGTTCACGTTGATGGCCGGGAACGGCAGGCGCCCTTCCTTTTCCATCTGATACAGACGATGCACGCCGGTCGTCGTTTCTTCCGTCACGCCCTGGATATGCACGAGGCGCTTGGAATACCACGTCGGATCGATGTCGAGGTGCGCGGCGATCGACTTGTACAACGCGACTTCTTCTTCGTTGGTCGGCTTCGAGAGAACCGAGCGGTCTGTCTCGGCCTTTGAGCCGAGGATCAGCAACATTGTGGCGTCGCCGCCGTCGTCGAGGATCATGTTGGCGAATTCGCCGTTCGGCCATTCGAAAATGCGGTGCGCGTATTCCCAGTATTGGTCGAGCGATTCGCCCTTGAACGCGAACACCGGCACGCCTGCTGCGGCGATGGCTGCGGCTGCATGATCCTGCGTCGAGAAGATGTTGCACGAAGCCCAGCGCACGTCCGCGCCCAGCGCGGTCAGCGTTTCGATCAGCACGCCGGTCTGAATCGTCATGTGGAGCGAACCGGCGACGCGCGCGCCTTTCAGCGGCTGTTGCGTCTTGTATTCCTCGCGCGTTTGCATGAGGCCTGGCATTTCGGTTTCGGCGATATTCAGTTCCTTGCGGCCCCAGGCAGCAAGCGACATATCGGCGACGAGGAAATCGTTTTGGGTGTTTGAATCGAGAACTGCGGCGTTCATCACGCCCTCCTTTCTAAATGGAATCATAGAAATTTGACGTGAGCGCCGTTCGATGCGGTGGTTCAACAAGCGCTTAATGAGTTAGCGCTGGTCGCTCCGTCCGATTGAATGCTTCGAGCCTGGCGGGTATTGTTGCAACCCGTCGCAACGCTCCTCGAAGCGAATGGGATTGTAGCAAATCGCTGGCGCTTGGGGTGGCAGTGGCGGTGGGTGGGGTTGGGATTGGGGTGCTGCTCGCGGCGAGTGTGGGTTTAGGGCGGAGTCCTCCTGCTAGCGTGGTCGTTCTGCATAGGTAGTATTTTCTTGCTTATTACTGTTAGCCCCTATCCGGGGCGGGACTTCATTTCTTTGCAAACGCGCAAAGAAACGAAGCAAAGAAACGCGTTTTAAACCGCCAATTTTTAAGTGTCGCCGTTGCCCACTTCAGGTTTTTGGCACGAACATAGTACGGCTCCCACCCATCAACCCTCAGTTGAACACCCACCCCAAGCTCAAACGGCGCGCACACGCTTCGCCTCAATGGCCGTAAT
>NZ_JBAUSA010000334.1:0-4691 GCF_049581465.1 Caballeronia sp.
CTGCAATACTGGCTCGATGAATCCACGGGCGAATGGCGACAATACGACGTGCCGTTGCACGCGGAGCTTGAACATTGGAACGGCTGGCTGTTCGTCACGCCGCGCGAGTCCTACGAAGCGGGCGATACAACCTACGCAAGCGGTTCGCTGCTCGTCATCCGGCGCGACGCCTTCCTGAACGGCGCGCGCAATTTCACCGTGCTGTTCACGCCGGCAGGCCGAAGCGTCCTCGCCGATATCGACTTCACGAAGCACTGGCTGGTGGTGTCGCAGATGGACGATGGGTCGCCACGCGTGGAACTGCTTGGCCCCCCGGCCCGTCTCGAAGGCGAATGGACGCGCCGTCATTTTGCGCTGCCGGCGGCGAGTCAGTCGTACGTGGATTCCATCGACAGCGAACGCGACGACACGGTCCTCATTCACGTCGAACATTTCCTCACGCCGCCGTCGCTGTACTACGCCGATTTCGCGCAGCCGGATAGCGAATGGCAACTGCTCGCGCGTCTTCCCGCTCAATTCGATTCCACCGGTCTCGTTGCCGAGCGGCGTCACGCAACCGCGCCCGATGGCGTCGCGATTCCCTACTGGCTGATCGGCCGCGAGGCGAACATCAAAGGCGAGCAAGCGGCGCCTTGCCTCCTCTACGGATATGGTGGTTTCGAAGTCGCGCTGGACCCGCATTACGACGCGACCACGGGCATTGCTTGGCTGGAGAGCGGCGGCCTCTACGTGGTCGCGAACATCCGTGGCGGCGGAGAATTTGGCCCGGACTGGCATCAGGCCGCGCAACGCGAGAAACGCCAGGTGTCGTTCAACGATTTCTTTGCCGTCGCGCAAGCGCTAGTGGAGTCGGGCGTGACGACATCGAAACAGCTTGCCATTCGTGGCGGCAGTAACGGCGGCTTGCTCACTGGCGTTGCCATGGTCCAGCGGCCGGAATTGTTTGGCGCGGTGTTGTCGGAGGTGCCGCTGCTCGATATGGCGCGCTTTCATTTGCTGTTGCAGGGCGCATCGTGGATCGATGAATACGGCGACCCCGACGATGCCCGGGACCTGCGGTTCCTGATGACTTATTCGCCGTATCAAAACATTGAGGCAAACGCCAAGTATCCGCCGGCGTTGTTCACGTCATCGGCGACCGATGATCGCGTGCATCCCGGCCACGCTCGCAAGATGGCTGCGCGGATGCAGGCGCTCGGACACGAAACCGTGTGGTATCTGGAAAACCGGGACGGTGGTCATGGCGCCGGTGTGGAGGCGGAAGCCATCGCGCGGGTGGAAGCAACGGCGTTCACGTTTGTGCGCAGGATGATCGGAGGGTAATCACCGCTGGGCTCGAAGATGGAAAGGTTAGGCGGTTCTACTTGCGGCGAGCGTGGCCGCAGGTAGAACTAACCCCCCATCACCTCGGCACCGGCGTCTCATGCCAGCGCAACACCAGCGTGCGTCCGACAAACGTCAACACGCCCGTCACGCCGATCACAATTCCCATCCCATGCGGCGTGCCATCGTGCAATAACCCCACAGCGAGGCTAGCCACCGCCCCCAGCGCCAACTGCACGGCCCCGAATACGGCTGCAGCCGCGCCTGCGTTATGCGGGTATCGATGCATCAGGTCAGTCGTGCAGTTCGCCGACAGCAAGCCCACGACGCCCACCACAAAGAACAGGCACGCAACGATCGACCACAACCCGCCCCATCCGGTGAGACACACAAGCGCCGTGGCAAGCGCTGCAATCACGCTGACAAACGAGGCCAGGGAGATCAACTTCAGCGATCCCACCCGCCCGACCAGCCGCGTATTCACCACGTTCCAACTGATGATCCCGATAATATTCAGGCCGAAGAAAAACCCGTAATGCTGCGGCTTCACATGAAAGTAATCGATATAAACAAAAGGCGTCGCGGTGATATACGCGAACATCGAGGCGAACGCCATCCCGCCGCATAACGTGTGGCCCCACGTGACAGGATCGGAGAGAAGCCGTCCGTAGGCCGCGAACGAGCGCCCAAGCGCCGAACTCGCGCGTTTCTCGCGCGGCCACGTTTCCGGCACACGCAGATACGTCGTCACGGCACAGGTCACGCCGAACAGCGTCAGCGCAACAAATACCGCGCGCCAGCCGCCCAGCAGCAACAATTGCCCACCTATCAACGGCGCAAGCAAGGGCCCGATCGAGGTGACGATCGCAAGCATCGACAGGACCCGGGCGGCATCGCTAGGGGCGTGAGCATCGCGTGCGATTGCACGGGCCAGAACCGACGCCGACCCCGCGCCAAGCGCCTGTAAAAAGCGAAAGGCAACGAGCGAATCAATGGAATACGACAGCGCGCAACCGATGCTCGCGAGCGCATAAAGCACAATGCCACCGAGCAGAATCGGGCGTCTGCCATAGGCATCGGATAGCGGGCCATAGACGAGCATGCCAAGCGAAAAACCCAGCATGAAACTGGTCAGCGTGATCTGCGCGGCAGCCGCGGTCGTGCCGAAAGCATTGGCAAGCGACGGCAAGCTGGGCAGATACATATCGATCGACAACGGCCCGCAGGCCGCCAGGGCGCCGAGCAGGAGGATCAGTCGGCGATCGGAACGACGCTTGATGATTTCGGGCATGAGGGACGGGTTGATGATCAGGGAAACCACGCTTTAAAGCAGCCGATATTGTACGCGACCCGTTTTTTCCAGGCTCGACGCCGTTCGCCGTTCAACCGGCCCGACCTGGACGACTCCGGTACAATTTCATCTTGATTTCGTGCTGCCGCGCCAAAGCGCAAGATGCGTCGCATGCCCTCCGGCAGGCACCATCGAAGCGAACGTCCGCAGCCCTCGTCCGCAGAACCCGACACACAGCAGGTCCAGCCATGTCCAGAAACGAAGCCCTCTTCGAACGCGCACAGAAAACCATCCCAGGCGGCGTGAACTCGCCCGTGCGCGCTTTTCGCTCGGTGGGCGGCACGCCGCGCTTTATCGACCGCGCGCAAGGTCCGTATTTCTGGGACGCCGACGAAAAGCGATACATCGACTACATCGGTTCCTGGGGCCCGATGATCCTCGGCCACGTTCACCCGGAAGTGCTCGAAGCGGTGCAGCGCGTGCTGGTCAACGGGTTCTCATTCGGTGCGCCGACCGAAGCCGAGATCGAGATCGCGGAGGAAATCTGCAAACTGGTGCCATCAATGCAGCAGGTGCGCATGGTGTCGAGCGGCACCGAGGCAACCATGAGCGCGCTGCGCCTCGCGCGCGGTTTCACGAATCGCAGCCGGATCGTGAAGTTCGAAGGGTGTTACCACGGCCACGCGGACAGCTTGCTCGTGAAAGCGGGCTCGGGCTTGCTGACGTTCGGCAATCCGACATCGGCAGGCGTTCCCGCCGATATCGCGAAGCACACGACCGTGCTCGAGTACAACAACGTCGAGCAACTGAATGAAGCATTCGCTGCGTTCGGCGCGGAGATCGCGTCGGTGATCGTGGAGCCGGTCGCGGGCAACATGAATCTCGTGAAAGCGACGCCCGAGTTCCTGAAAGCATTGCGCGAACGCTGCGACGAGTACGGCGCGATTCTCATCTTCGACGAAGTGATGTGCGGCTTTCGCGTGGCACTCGGCGGCGCCCAAGAGGTCTACGGCATCAAGGCCGACCTCACGTGTCTCGGCAAGGTGATCGGCGGCGGCATGCCGGCGGCGGCGTTCGGCGGCCGGCGCGAGATCATGGCTCATCTTGCGCCGCTCGGCGGCGTGTACCAGGCGGGAACGCTATCGGGCAATCCAGTCGCAGTCGCGGCTGGTTTGAAAACCTTGCAATTGATCCAGGCGCCCGGTTTCTACGAGCAACTCTCGGCACAGACCCGCCGCCTCACCAATGGGCTCAACGTCGCGGCCCGTGAAGCCAAGGTAGCCTTCACGGCCGATGCCATCGGCGGCATGTTCGGCCTCTACTTCGCCGAAAACGTCCCGGCGAGCTTCGCCCAGGTCATGCAAGGCGACACGAAGCGCTTCAACCGTTTCTTCCACGCCATGCTCGATGCCGGCGTGTACTTCGCGCCATCGGCGTTCGAGGCGGGATTCGTATCGATAGCCCACGACAACGCCGTGATCGACGCGACACTCGACGCCGCGCGCGGCGCCTTCGCTTCGTTAGCGACCTAGACCATAAAGCCGCCATGTTCTCGCAGACTGATTTCTCGCACATGGACCGCGCGCTGACGCTGGCGGCGCGTGGCATGTTCACGACCACGCCCAACCCGCGCGTCGGCTGCGTGCTGGTGAAGAATGGCGATGTGATCGGCGAAGGGTTCACACAACCGGCCGGCCAGGATCACGCGGAAATCCGCGCGTTGAAGGATGCGCGCTCGCGGGGCCATGATCCTCGCGGTGCTACCGCTTACGTGACGCTCGAACCATGCAGCCATTTCGGCCGCACGCCGCCCTGCGTGCACGCGCTGATTGACGCGCGCGTGGCCAAGGTAATCGCCGCAATGGAAGATCCGAATCCGGCCGTGTCCGGACGTGGACTTGCCATCTTGCGCGATGCCGGTATCGACGTTCGCTGCGGGCTTCTGGCCAACGAGGCGCATGAGTTGAACATCGGCTTTGTGTCGCGCATGACGCGTCATCGCCCGTGGGTGCGCATGAAGGTTGCCGCCACGCTCGACGGGCGCACGGGCCTTCCGAGCGGCGAGAGTCAATGGATC
>NZ_JBAUSA010000335.1:0-13766 GCF_049581465.1 Caballeronia sp.
GAAAATGGCGGATGCGGCTTTTCATCGCATGTTTTTTCTACATGTGTCTCGTGATCCCGTACTTCTCGTTAGGCACTTTCTCACCGATGGTGTTCGACTCGCTGCATATCAAAGACAAGTTCCTCGCCGGACTCATCTACAACGTCTTCCTTCTATTAGGCACGGTGGCCGGCGCAATGATCGTGGACCGGATTAGCCGGCGCGCCTTCCTGCTGAGAGGTTTCTTTATATCAGCCGTTTTGCTTGCGATCCTGTCTTTCGGCACGCACTTGCCGGGCGCCGCAATTGTCGGCTTGTTCGCGGCGTTCGCCTGCGTATTGAGCGGTACGAACAACCTCTGCTTTCTCTATCCGCAGGAACTGTTTTCGACCGAGGTCCGTGCCACTGCGCTTGGCTTCGCGGTCGCCGCCAGCAGGATAGGGTCCGCTGTGACGACTTTTTTGTTTCCGAGCATTGTGACGATCTACGGCGGGCAAGCCGCGGTGTATCTATGCGTGGCCGTACTCGCGATAGGTGGCGTGGCTTGCGCACTTTGGGCACCCGAAACGAGCCAGGCATCGCTCGAGAGCTGATACAGATAACTATCGAAAGGCAACATGATGGAACCTCAACGGATCGAAGTCGATGCACTGGGCGAATGCGCTCTGCCCACGGATGCGCTGTACGGCATTCACTCGCTGCGCGGCAAAGTAAATTTTTCCTACTCCGGAGAAACGCTCTCTGCTTATCCGGAATTCGTCGCGTGGCTGGCACGCACGAAAATGGTGATTGCACAGGTCAATGCGCGTAATGGCAAGTTGAGCGCCGACCAAAGCGCGGCCATCGTCTCGGCGTGTCTCGAACTGTCTGACCAGAAGCACGCGCATGCGCTGATCGTCGATCCGCTGGAAGGCTCGTGCGGAACGTCGATCAACATGAACATCAACGAGGTGCTGGCGAATCGGGGGCTTCAATTGATGGGGCATCGCCCCGGCCAATACGAATTCCTGCATCCGCTTGATCACGTCAACTACGCGCAGTCGACCAGTGATGTGATCTTGACCGCTGTCAAGCTGGCTTTGCTTACCAGGATAGAGGGACTCGCCACGACAATTGACGGATTGGCCGCCAGCCTGCGAACAAAACAGAAGCGGTTCGATGGGATTCTCCGCATCGGCCGCACCTGTCTGCAAGATGCTTTGCCGATGCGGCTCGACCAGGCGTTCGGTGGATACGCCTCGCTTGCGGAAAGAACGTCTGTGGCGTTGCGTGCGCATTTACCTGCCATGCGCGAGATTGCGCTAGGAGCAACTGCTGTGGGAACGGGCCTGGGGACATATCGGGGATATCGGCAAGCGGTGACCGAAGCGTTAGCGGAACTGTCTGGACACCCGCTCACGCAAAGTCAAGACCTCTTCGATGCCGTTCAGAATATGGATCCATTTGCAGCGCTTTCTTCTACTGTGAAAACAGTAGCGTTGTCGCTCGCGAAAGTAGCGAACGATCTCGTGCTGCTTAGCTCCGGACCGACGGGTGGAATCGGCGAACTGCAATTGGCGCCGCGCCAGGCAGGCTCGTCAATGATGCCCGGCAAAGTCAATCCCGTGCACGCGATGGGTCTGACGCAAATTGCTTACTTCGTGGCGGGAGCCGATCAAAGCGTCATGCTTGCTGCCGCCGGCGGACAGCTTGAGACGAATAACTACATGCCGCTCATCGCGGTATCGCTGTTCAAAGCGATAGCGACGTTGCAACGTGCGATATTGGCGTTCGATGAGCATTGCGTGCAGCCGATGACAGCCAATCAGGAGGTGAGCGAACGCAACCTGCTTGAGTCGACCGCGATCGCTCCAGCGCTGAAGGCGGAAATCGGATATGCGTGCGCCGCCTCACTTGTTGGCAACGCATACGCATCCGGGCGCTCTTTAATCGAAGTGATCGTCTCGGGCGGAGTTATGCGTCAGGAGAGGGTCCTGGAATTGTTGCGCCAAAGCAGCGGACATCCTGATTTAGATGGCGACTGATCCAGGATGCGCCAGCGTACACCGAAGTGCGTAACTGTACGCTTGGCGACCGAGATCGAAGGGACACCACCCTTTCCCGGGGAACGGGTCAATGACGTCACCTCTACAGGTAATCAGATTTTTGATCGTTTCAAAAAAATGCGGTGACCGTAGATACCCGTGCGGCGCAACATATTGTTCTTGAGGCGTTGACGATAGACAAAAGTGGCGCCAGTCGCACGGCGCTCGAAGCCATCACAGGACCATTGGGCGGTCAAGCGACAAGCACGACTCACGTCGGAGTTCAAAGATTTTCGCTGTGCCCGCATCTCCTTGGCGATATCGAATTCATGCATATGATCGCCAAGGGCAGATGCAGTGGGTTCCCGGAACCCGTTGGTCGACCGCCGACCAATGCGACTCATTGGGTCCATAAGGGATGCTGCCCACAGCGCACGCAAGTCAGAATCACGTCGAGCGGATAATGCAGGCGTTTGAACACTCGGGCGACCGCCGGATTCAACGTCTTCATCGAGCTTTTCGTGCGCTCGTCTCCCAGCCTTTTTAACGGCTTCCTCCAACAGCATTCGCAAAGGACAATTTAGCCTCACCCAACAGCGGCTCAAGGATTTCACTGTGCCTGCGGTTTGGAATGCGGTCCTCGCAGATAAATTAGGTATCCTACAAAAACCAACTTGCTCGACAAGCTCCGCTATTTGCACCATGTATGGACGACTCCCAGTTGTCAAGCAGTCTGAATCTCTGGCATTGGGTCGAGGTTGCAGCCATGTATCCGGGCTCGGTTCGCAGCGCTCGCTGCAGGCCCACGATGAATATCCGCGGATGGGTACCCCATCAGAGCCACGGGCTTGATTGCCCTTGGTGAAAAGCGGGTTTGGCCCACCACGGTCCGACCGTTTTGTCATCGAATTGAAGTCTGCTCAAGCAACCTCTGGAAGGTAAATGCTAACCCGATGTTAGAACCCGTAACTGTCAAACTGTCACGCCAGATCGTATGGGAACGTGGCTAACCTGGTAGACCTGCTTCCGAATTAACAGGGCCCACGCCGTTCGAGCGTTTTTTGCTGCAAGCGCCACGGCAGCGATGTTTTTGTGCCGACGTCGACACAATTTCATGACCCACGAATCATTCATCTCAGGCTTGGTGGCTGCCATCCGAATAACAGCGCGAGCACCGTGAATCAGAAGCGTTCTTAGTGCTGTATCGCCGCGCTTGCTGATGCCTAGCAAGCGCGGCTTTCCGCCCGAGGAGTGCTGACGCGGGACCAGACCCAGCCAGGCAGCGAGTTCGCGACCGTCGCGAAAGGCTCGAGGGTTGCCGATTGAGGCGGCCAGCGCGGATGCGGTGAGTGGCCCAACTCCGGGTATTGTTTCGAGAAGTTGTCCAGCCTCATCCGTACGATGCATCGCGCGGATGCGCCCCTCCAGTTCAGCTGCCTTATTGCCCAGTTCCCGTAAGTGCTCCACCAGTAACTGGATCAAGGTTCGGAACGGGTCGCAAAGCTCATGCTCGGGGTTGGACAGGGCTTCGATAGCCCTTTGCCCGAGCAGTCTGATGCCCTGCGGCAGCACGATACCGAACTCGCTCAGCAAGCCGCGGATTTGATTGGCCAATGCCGTACGCGATTTGACCAACCCGGCGCGCGCCCGATGCAGTGAAAGCATCGCCTGTTGCGCTTGCGTCTTGATCGGTACAAAGCGCATGTGCGGTCGCCTTACCGCCTCGCAGATCGCTTCGGCATCGGCCGCATCGGCCGCATCGGTCTTGTTGCTCTTTACGTAAGGTCGGACGAACTGAGGGGCAATTAGGCGCACTGTGTGTCCGAGCTTCGTGAGTTCTCGGCCCCAATAATGCGATGACCCACATGCCTCCATGCCTACCACGCACGGCTCAAGCTTCGCGAAAAACGGCAATACGTCAGTGCGGTGCAGTTGCTTGCGTACGACGATATGTCCCTGCGAGTCCACTCCATGAACCTGGAATAAGGTCTTTGCGAGATCCAGCCCAATGGTCGCTATCTTCATGATGAACGCTCCTTTGCCGTGGAAGTCACGACTTCTCCACTTTGGCATATGCCTACCCCGAAGGGAGGGAGTCGTCCATCACATCAGAACCATGTATAGCCCACGAGCATTGAGCATTACCGGGAGCATCTGAAACAGTACGGCCTGCCCGAGTTCTTGATCCAGCACTTCCTGGAAGTTATTCGATTACCTGAACGGCATCTTCGCCGGCACATACGATGTTGTCGTCGAAAAACTGACAGGGCAAGCGCCGCAAACAATCGAAGCATTCGTGACCGCGACCCGCCACGCGTTCGAGGCGCAATTCGATTGCGGTTCATTTGCGTAACGCTGAGATTGATCCCCGGGTAGCGCGTGTTGAAGCTCTCCACCAAACGGGCCGATCAGATAGGCCGTTACGACGGTGTCATCTCCAATCGAAGCTCACCGCGAATGAGTCTCTGCACATCATGAATGGCCCGCCTTCCGGCATCCAGATCCTGCAGTGGACGGCGGGCGTACCGTACATAAGCTTCGCCTGCACGAGTAAGCCGGATCGTGCGTCTCGGCCGGTCCAGGCGCCGCGCACCCAGCGCGTGTTCCAACTGCTTGATCTGTTGCGACGGCGTTGGCTGTTAAACGTGCAGCGCTTCGGCCACCCGCGTGAAGTCCTGATGTTCGGTGACCGCCAGGAAGTAGCGAATGTGCCGAAGTAGCATGACGCCTCAGCTATAGGAAATGCTTATTGTTTGAATAGTAAACCGATCTTGGACGCTATAGCTAGATCACTTCACTATCTCGTCACCCCCCCGGCTTGAGGAGATGACGGTGCAAGAGCTAATCGATGGTTTTCTTCAATTTCAAAAGAATGCCTTTCGGAAGCGCATCCAGGCCGTTCCAATGCGTGAGAATCGCCGCCACACCTGACCCGGCCCCCACTTGTGACAAGGACATTCATGTCTGCCCGGACACCTCACCTGACGAGACGGTTGACGCTACTGTTTGCGCTTGCCTCCGGCGTCATTATCGCGAACATCTACTATTCACAGCCCCTATTGGCCGGTATTGCGAGTACCTTCGGCTATAGTCCGGCCCGGCTGGGCGTCCTGGTTACGCTCACCCAGCTCGGCTATGCTTGTGGCTTGCTATTGATCGTGCCACTCGGTGATGTGTTGAATCGGCGCACACTCATCGTATCCTTGCTTCTGCTCACGGTGGTCGCGTTGCTTGCAGTAGCTCTGAGCCCTGACTTCAAACTGTTTGCTGCAGCAAGCATGCTACTCGGTGTAACCTCGTGCGCCGCGCAGTTGCAAGTTCCGTTCGCCGCTTCGCTCGCATCCGACAACGAGCGTGGGCGCGTAGTGGGCATTGTGATGAGCGGTTTGCTTCTCGGCATCCTGTTGGCGCGGACAGCCTCCGGAACCATCGCGCAATTGGCGGGCTGGCGCATCGTTTATGGTGTCGCCGCATTTTTGATCCTGCTCCTGACCTTGTGCCTTGTGCGAGCATTGCCGCAAGACCGAAGAAGTGATCAACCCTGGCGCTATCGTCAGCTGCTGCAGTCTCTACTGACGCTACTAAACCAACACCCAACGATCGGCCTGCGCTCGCTGTATGGCGCTCTGGGTTATGCCTGCTTCAGCATCTTCTGGACCGCACTGACGTTTCTTCTCAATGCTGCTCCGTACCACTATTCCGAGGCCAGGATCGGGATGTTTGGTCTCGCCGGTGCCGCCGGCGCGCTCGCGGCCGGCTCCGCGGGTCGTATGGCAGATCGCGGGCATGGGCATCGTGCGACTGGACTTTTCAGCAGCGCGATTCTGGTGTCGTTTGTGTTCATTTACCTTGGCGCGCACTCGCTGACGTTATTGCTAGTTGGCGTTCTGCTTTTGGACGTGGGTGTGCAGGGCTTGCACATTTCCAACCAGGGCGTGATCTATGCACTCGCTCCAGACGCGCGGAGCCGAATCACGACCATTTACCTGACCTGTTATTTCTTTGGCGGCGCAATCGGTTCAGGCACGGCTAGTGTGGCTTATTACGAGGCGGCCTGGTCAGGAGTTTGCGTTGCTGGTGCCTTGTTTTCGACCCTATTGATCGGTAGCTGGCTGACGGCGCATCGGCGGCAACGCCGCAGGCTCTGCCTTCAGTGAGGTCGGGCAGTTCACAGTTGTCGTGAACCTGTCTATTTTGCGACGTCATTACGCGCCTCGTTCGGCGTCTGCCCACTGAACGATGACGAACTTGCCCGTCCAGAAACCGCATGCCTGCGACCTTCGCGGGTCAACGCCCTCAATGACTTGAGGACCCGTACCAGACGCTTCGCCTCCATGCATATTGCCGCCTACACCTATTGGCAGAATAGCTGACGCAATTTGGCAGAAATTTCCGCAACGATTCTAAATATCGAAGTTCACCGGCTATGCTGATACTCGGCACACATGCATATAATTCGGTATGCTAAACTGAAGTGAATAACCATGAATGCAATTGTCAAGCTAACCAAAAGACCTGGCGTACTTTCCAAACTGTTGTTTGTATCGATCGCCCTTGTTGCCGGCTCACCGTTGGCCTCTACGGCAACCTTCGCCGAAACCGGCAGTCAGTTTTTGCCGGGAAAGGACGCCTTGCCCAACGACTATTTTCATACTGGTGCGGGCGCCCGATATTTACGCCGTGCCGACGCGGAAATCGTCGTGGAACCCCTGCGCGGAAATATTACCGTGCTAATGGGTTCCGGCGGCAACATTACCGTCCTGTCGGGCACGGAAGGCAAGTTTCTGGTTGACGCGGGCATTAGCAAATCGCAAGAAAAACTGCAAGCCGCTCTCGACAAGATCAGTCCCGCACCGCTGAAATACGTGGTCAACACGCATTGGCATTGGGACCATACCGATGGCAATGCATGGATGCATGCGGCTGGCGCCACCATCGTTGCGCACAAGAATACCTTGAGGCATCTGACAGAGACCACGCATGTCAATGCCTGGAATTGGACCTTCGATCCGGCGCCGGCAGGCGCGCGCCCGACCCTGATTGTCAATAATAAAAAGACCTTCATCTTCGCAGGAACGAAAATTGAAGTGGAAAACTTCGGTCATGGCCATACCGACGGTGATCTGTGGGTTTACTTCAAAAAGGCCGATGTGCTAGCGTTGGGAGACACCTTCTGGAACGGAATTTTTCCGTATATCGACAATGAAGATGGTGGCAACATCGACGGGGCGATCCAATGGGCCA
Organism: Caballeronia sp.; assembly: GCF_049581465.1. Taxonomy (GTDB): domain Bacteria; phylum Pseudomonadota; class Gammaproteobacteria; order Burkholderiales; family Burkholderiaceae; genus Caballeronia. The sequence goes on from NZ_JBAUSA010000335.1 coordinate 7,248, forward strand.
ACAAGGCTGTGGCATTTACGACAGACCACACCATCGTCGTCCCCGGCCACGGTGCAGTGGGTACACGCGCTCAACTGATCGAATTCCGCGACATGTTGCTCGCGGTACGCAATAACGTCGCAGCCTTGAAGATGCAAGGAAAATCACTGGACGAAATTATTGCCGCGAAGCCCACGGCTGCCTTCGACGCCAAATGGGGAAATTTTGTGTTCAACGGCAATCAATTCACAAAGATGGTCTACGACGGCCTGCAATAAAAAACTCTAAGGACCGTGGTTATGTTCGGTGGCTTGCTGATGGTAACTCAAACTGAACGTATCAAAGGGCATGTATGTGCTTGAATCCCCGGGGGCATAGTGAAATAGGTGCGTGCCGATAACTTTTCTTCGGCGCCGGATCGTCTCAACATTGCATTCGAGAACGCCACCATGAAGGTGTTGGCTCGAACCAATCACAGTGTCGCTGCGACTCAATCGGGCCGAGCATGCCGCCGACCACTGTCCTTATTTATCGCACCCTTTGATGTTGATAACGCCGACGGTAGCTCTTGATTTGCGCTGCGTGTATTGGTGCGCGAAAAGATCAACGGCCAAACTCTCGTGGCCTGTCACCCCGCGCCGGCGATGATAAATGCAGTGGTCCTTACCGACAAACAACCGGCTGGTTTATCAAGAGTGAAGGCGTTGAGCACCTATACGGTGATGTGAAGCGTAAATACCCGCTCTCTGCAACTAAACATTGACACGGATTTTTTTCAACCGACGTAATAAGTAAAGGAAATCATTGTGACTCGTCTCCACACGATCGCATTGTCCGAAGCCACAGGTCGTGCAGCCGAATTGTTCAGCGCTGTCAAAAGTACGGTCGGAAAGGTTCCCAATTCATATATTGGAATTGGCGGCAGCAGCCCGGTTGCGCTGGAAGCCTTATTGAACCTGGAAGCATCGCTCAAAAAAAGCAGCTTGAGCGCTATGGATATCGAAGCCGTAAAACTGGTCGTCAGCCAGACTACCGGCTGCGACTATTGTCTGGCGGCACACACAGTGATGGGAAAAAGAATAGGTCTGGGCCGCGAAGGCATTCTGGCGTTGCGTCAAGCGCAGCCGTCGGGCGACGCGCGCAATGATGCGTTGGCCAAGTTCACGTTACATCTAATCAGCACCAGCGGCACGGTTCCCGCCGATATGGTGGCGACAGTCAAAGAAGCTGGTGTCACCGATGCGCAAATTGTCGACGTCGCAATGGCGGTAGCAAGCATTGCTTTCACCAACCTGTTCAACCGTATCAACGACACTACGCTTGATTTCCCTGCCGCAGACGCGGCGTAGGTGTATCTGTGGCGTACGGTGCGCCGGCAAACCGCACCTGCGCACGTGAGTTCAGTCTTAAAACGCTTCGTATGGCAATTGAAGCAGAAGCGTGGCTGCGCAATATTGGGTCGCTCGACTTGTGCGTGGCACACGCCCGGTCGGTTTACACCCGAAAGTGAGTGCAACGTGAGGAACTTATAGGCAAGGCTCTCCAAGTCGCAGATGGGATTTTTTCGACGGCTGATCATACGGGTGACCTCATCACGGCAGAGGGCATAAGATCGGCAATGGTTTGCCTCAGCCAGACGTTGCCGGGATCGCGATGGTAACGCGCATGCCAATGTTGCTTTACGGTGTAGCGCGGCAGATCGTACGGCACCACAAAATGACGGATTGCTTCGCGGGACAACATGGCCAATGCGTAATAGCGTGGCACGGTCGCGAGAAGCTCTGTTTCACTCACAATCTGAGCAACCGCCAGAAAGCTTGGCACTCGCAGTGCAATGTCGCGCGTAACACCAGCAGACGCGAGCGCCTTGTCGACCATCGCGGTGTGCCCTGTCCCTGGGTTGGAGACTTCTACGTGCCGTTCGGTGCTGTAGGTCGTCTTGCCAAGTCGCTTTCCAATGCGCGGGTGCGAAAGACTCGCAATGCATTGGAAATCCTGTTCGAACAGGGATTGTTGGTAGAAGCCCGCATCGAGTTGAGGCATGTAACCGACCGCTAGGTCGACTGCGCCGTCTTCCAGCCGTCGAGGACTGTCGGAATTGATCTTCTCTGCTTCGATATAAATGCCAGGCGCGCGAGATTGCAGGCGGTTGAGCAGCCGCGGAAGCAGAGATGTTTCACCAAGGTCCGTCATGCACAGCCGGAATGTACGGTGGGAAATGGCCGCGTCGAAGACAGGCGCACCTGTGCGGGCGATCTCCAGGTCTTCGCGCACCCGGTGCAGCACAGGGTGCAGCGCGACAGCGCGTGGGGTTGGCAGCATCCCGCGTGAGGTACGGATGAAGAGCTGATCCCCGTAATAGGCGCGCAGTCGATTGAGCGCGGTGCTGGCCGCGCCTTGGGTCATGCCAAGTTTGTCCGCGGCGTTCGTGACACTCAGCGTGTTGTATATCTCGTCGAAAACGCAAATCCATTCCGCATCGAGCGTACTCATAGTTCTGTTCCAAGTGATATCAAGAATTTCGATATACCTTATCCCACTGCCCTGTTGTGTGGATAGTTAGCGAGTGCAAGAATACAAGCACTCGTCACTTTCTTCTAAAGCCGATGTGAAGCACGACTCGTTGACGGCAAGCTCGCCTTCTGCGGGACATGGCCTTCGCTTGCAACGACAGCCTACAACTTGCAAGCGTCGAGCCAAAGAGGAGGGCGCTTCCGCCTGAAGCCACTGATCTCCGCTACGAACAGCCGCCGAGCAGCGCGTACGACACGATGATGCGCGTCGTCGGTGATGCGATTTCACGGTAATGAGGCCCGATGTCGGGCCCCGTACGATCGAGATGCACGCTGGAAGTTACTTGCAGATCAATCTGCACAACAACATAAAGCTAGATAAATCATGTCAACTACGCACAACGACATTTCCATACAAGCCAGGGCATCGACTACCACACTGCCAAGCGAGATCTGGCGTTGGAGCGCTGTCGACATCTCCGCCCAAGTTCGCGCAGGTTCTGTCTCTTGTGCGGAAGTGTTGCAGGCCTTCTACCAGCGCATTGACTCGGTCAACCCGCGACTGAATGCCATCGTCCATGCGGACCGAATGGGGGCGCTCGAGACCGCCAACCGGGCAGACGATTTGCTCCGAAGTGCGCCTCACAAGGTAGAAATCCTGCACGGCGTGCCGTTGACGATAAAGCTCAACGTCGATGTTGCAGGCGAAGCAACGACGAATGGTGTTCCCGCTCACGCCGGCGGCATCGCGCCAGCGGAAAGCGCAGTGGTCACCGGCCTCCGCAATGCTGGCGCAAACATCATCGGCCGCGCACGTAACTCCCCAAGCAGCAGTTCGTGCAATCGATCCCAGACGCCTGCTTCTTGCCAGTCGCGCAAGCGGCGCCAACAGGTCACCCCAGAGCCGCAACCCATTTCGACGTGTAAATCGCGCCAACGCAGCCCGGGGTGCAACACAAACAAAATTCCGCTCAATGCTGCGCGATCGGGTACTGGCTTTCGACCTGGGTACTCATCGCGTCGAGGCTTCGGCTGTGGCAGTAAGGGTTCGATTCGTTTCCACAATTCGTCGTCAATGATTGGCTTGTCCATCCCCTTGACCTCGTTGTCACGACGACCAAGGTTAACAGCATGCCCATGAAGTTAACAGCCCCTTTCACGTCTTTTTGAAACCGCCTCTATGTGTTCTTCTCTAAGGCGTCTGCCGGGCGAGTGCGCCAATGGTTGTATCGATTTTCACTCTACTATTAATCAACGAGGACAGTTATGTCAAAATATGCCGACTTCGTGCTTTACGCATTCTGGCGCACCGCGTCGACACATAGGGTACGCATCGCGCTGAATTTTAAAGGTCTGACCGCGCAGGAACGTTTCGTCGATCTGGATAAGAACGAGCAACGAAACCCCGATTTTCTCGCGATAAATTCGCTTGGGGCGGTCCCTGCGTTGATAGAAGAAGGGTATCCGCCATTGACGCAGTCGCTTGCGATTCTGGAGTTTCTCGATGAAAAATTTCCCAACCCGCCTTTGCTTCCGAGCGATCTGCATGGACGGGCACGCGTCCGATCCATCGCCGCCATGCTTGCCACCGATGTAAATCCTTTGCTGACTCCGCGCATAAAAAAATATCTGACGTCAGCCGGTGGATTCGACGAAACCGCGTGGCAGGAGTGGCAGATTCACTGGTTGACATTCAATCTGCAAGCTGTTGAACGGCGTCTGGCGACGGAATCCGAAACGGGCAGATTTTGCCATGGCGACGCTCCAACGATTGCGGATATTTGCCTCGTGAGTCTTGCTACCAAGGCATTCGATATCAAAATCGAGGGTATTCCGGTCATCGAACGAATTGTAAAGAATTGCGTCGCCCTGGACGAGTTTGCTCGTGCACATCCTTTCCTTCAAGAAGGCGCGCCTCTTAACTAGCCATTTGCCATTAGAGCTCGATGACCATGAAAAGACTCATCAATTTTCCGTCAGATTGTTTCTGTCAGTTGCGGTCATTTTCAGTTCGCTGCTGACTCCCGAACTTCGACGACGGACCTGACGGCATTTGCAGCGTGCATAGACCTTGAATAGGCCTGCTGACGTAAAAGCAGAGCAATAGCGATGACCAATCTCGATTTGAATTTGCTGCGTGTGTTTGACGCGATCCTCCGAGAGCGGAACGTTCTTCGTGCAAGCGAAGCGATCAATCTAAGTCCGTCGGCAGTCAGTCATGCGCTGTCACGACTGCGAGCATTTCTCAACGATGACTTGTTCGTGCGAACGGTCACGGGGATGGAGCCCACGGCCCGGGCGCTGGAAATGGCGCCGCTCGTACGAGATGCGCTCGTCATCATCGACCGTGCGGTCGGACCGAAGCAGTTCGACCCTGGTAGCACGGAGCGACAATTCTGCATCGCGGCGACGGATTACCTGACCGCCGTGGTGTTGCCGCAGTTCTTCCGTGCAACGTCGATCGCAGCACCACAGGCCGGTGTCACGCTTTTGCCTGCGACCAGGATCGACTTGACCGCGCAGATCGATGTCGGTCGGGTCGAGATTGCGCTTGGTTCGTTTTCTAACGTGCCACCCCGCATTCACGAACAGATGTTGTTCGACGAGCGGGACGTGATGGTTATCGCATCCGATCACCCGCTCACGGGGCGGAAAATTGGCTTGAGCGAGTTCGCCAGCTTGCCCTTGCTAGTTGTGTCTACAGGGGGGTCCGACGATGGTTTCTTATCCGAGCGGGGACTGACGCGCAGGACCGAAATGTTTGATCGCGCTGCTCTGATGGCTGCATTCGAATCGATTGGCAAAAGGCCGGACATCAGGATCGTCCAACCTCATTTCCTGGCTATCCCGAGTCTGCTAGCCGGGACGCGAACGGCTGCGATTGTGCCGGCGTCCCTCGTAAGGCTTTTCAGCCAGTCGGGCGCGGTATACGCGGCGGAATTGCCGTGGAAGGCCACGACCCGCGCCCTGCAGATGATCTGGCACGAGCGGCACACGCAAGATCAAGGACACACATGGCTGCGTAGGATGTTGGCGGACGCCGCGCGGAATGTAGCGACGGCGAGCGCAGGGTGGAGCGGGCGCGTGCGGGCACAATAAACTGCATGTGGTGCATTTGGCTGTTCCGAAAAATGCACTTCTTGGACGCGAACTGCCGATGTAGCCTGTCAAGGATCCAATGGAGGACTACCTATATGTTCGTTGACGATATCGAAGCGACTCACGAATTCACCGAACTCGAGAAAATCATGATGAGTCGATTTGCTAATCGATTTTATTTGAATCGCGAGGTCGATCTTGCGATCGTTCGGGGGATTCTTAATTCTGCACGTTACGCGGCCACGGGCGCGAACGTGCAACCGTGGCGCGTCCACGTCACGGCAGGCAGTGCAAGAGAACGACTAATCAATGCGATCAGTGCAGCGCACAGAGCTTCGCCAGGCGATCACTCGTCCGAGTATCGCTACCTGCCAGAAGCTTTACCCGAACCGTTCGCATCGCGTCGACGTGAGTTCGGCACGGTTTTCTTCGGTTCGCTCGGTATTGGCCCGGAAGACGTTGCAGCCCGGACAGCAAATACCGCGCGGAATTGCCGGTTCTTCGACGCGCCAGTCGCCCTGATCTTTACGATCGATCGACGCCTCGAGAAAGGAAGCTGGCTGGATCTGGGCATGTTCATCCAGAATATTATGCTCGCGGCGAAGGCACGTGAACTCGACACGTGTACCCAAGAGTTCCTTTCGCGCTATCACTCTGTCATTCGCGCCAATCTGCCTCTCGGTTCTGAGGAAATGGTGGTCTGCACGATGGCGATGGGGTATGGCGACCCGGAATGGGCGAAGCGACGTCCGCAAATGCCTAAGGCACCCATTGAAGAAGTGGCGTCGTTTCACGGATTCTGACTCTGCGGATCGTTCGCGACAGCGTGTCGGTGACGAACAGTTCAAGCTGCCGTATTTCGTTTGGGGCTATCGCGAAGTAACGCTGGTCGACCGCCCATGGCGGCAGATGGCCGATTTATTGGCAG
>NZ_JBAUSA010000336.1:0-5467 GCF_049581465.1 Caballeronia sp.
AGCAACCCGCTCATCGGCACCCCGGCCCGCTTCGAGAGCTTCGCAAGCGACCACGCGCACACGGGCGACTCCTGTTCCGCGCGCCACAATTGCGCGAGCGTGGCGACGAGCGCCGCATCGATTTCATCGGTCATGAGTGACTCCTTTCAGGCCATCGTTGCAACGAGCTCGCCCAGTGTCCTTAGTGCCGCCTCGGTCTGCGCGTTCCACGGATAGCTGTAGTTCAGCCGGATAAAGTGGCGAAAGTCATTGCGTGTCGAAAACATGGTGCCCGGTCCAATCGTAATGCTACACGCCAATGCGGCTTGGTAAAGCCGCATTGAATCGACGCGCTCCGGCAGTTCCACCCACAACACGTAGCCTCCCTGTGGCGTGGAAATGCGCGTTCCAGCCGGAAAGAATCGCAGCACCATGGCGCTCATGATGCGCGCCTGCTGCCGATAAACTTTACGCACGTTGCGCAAGTGACGGTCATAGCCGTCATTCCGCAGATAATCTGCCACCGCGACTTGCGGCACGGAGGGCGTGGTGAGCGTGTTGAGAAACTTGAGCTTCTCGACTTGCGCGCGATATCGTCCCGGCATCGCCCAGCCGATCCGGTACGACGCAGTCAGACTCTTCGAGAACGACGCGCAGTGCAGCACAAGCCCTTTCTTGTCGAAGTTCTTGAGCGTCGAAGGCCGCGTCTCACCGTAATATAGTTCCTGATAGACGTCGTTTTCGATCGCCGGAATGTCGTGCGCGGCAAGCAGGTCGACGAGCTGCTTTTTCCGCTCATCGGGCATTTGGAAGCCGAGTGGGTTCTGAAAATTCGGCATGACCATGCAGGCCGCAATCTTCTGCTGATCGATGATACGAGCCAGCATGTCGACGTCGATACCATCGGCGGGATGGGTCGGCACTTCGATCGCGCGCATGCCGAGACGCTCGATGGCGTGGAGCATCGCGTAGTACGTGGGCGATTCGACGGCGACGGTGTCGCCCGGCTTCGCGACCGCCTGCAGGCTGAGGTTGATGGCCTCGGTCGCACCGAGCGTGATGATGATTTCGCCGGGGTCCACGGGCACGCCGTTCTCGGCGTAGCGCCGCGCGATTTGCCGGATCAGTTCAGGGTTCCCGGGCGGCAGGTCGTCAATCAGGTTCCAGTTCGAATGACGTCGCGCGATAGCGTTTGCATACTGATTGATGCGGCGCCACGGAAAAAGCGTCGGGTCAGGATAAGGCGAGCCCAGCGGAACGGCATCTTGCGCGCGAATACTTCGGAGCGTTGCGAGCACGAGCCGGCTCACATCGACTTCCGACGCAACCGCCGTCACTGGCACAACCGGGTTGCGCGCCGCTTGCGGCTCAGCGAGTTCGCGAACGAAATACCCCAACTGCGGCCGTGTTTCGACAACACCGCGGCTCTCAAGCAACGCGTAAGCGTGCAAGACGGTCTTGATGCCCACGCCGTGTTGCTGGCTCGCTTGCCGGATCGACAAAATCCGTTCGCCAGCCACAAACACACCACGGCGCACGGCTTGCTCAATTTCATCGGCGAGTTTTTCGTAGAGCTTCAAGGGTCGGCCCGAACATAAGCGGACCGATCGGCGGCCGCCGGAGTGATCACTTGTGCATGGATTTCATAGTCGGCAGGGGCACTTGCCATTTCCACTTGCCATGTTCGTCCTCGTGCAACAGGGTGACCGGAGTCGGCGTCAGGCGCCATAGTCTGGCCGCCAACCACCATCGACCCACAGGGCCAAGATGGCTCGCATCGAGCAGGACAATATCGCAACGTAGTTCGGCCGCAAAAGCAGCCGTCGTTTGCGCAGCCGGACCGAATCTGCGTGTCAGCGTGAACGGAACACCCGCATTCTCCAGCACTGCTTGCGTCCCGCGAACCCCACCAGACATCTCCTCCAGAAGTTCCGAACACTGTTCGGCGATGGAATGAAATGCGACTACGCGGCACTGATCCGGAGGCTCAAGCACTTCAAGCAGTTCGACTTGCAAGCCTCGATGCTTGCCGGACAGAAAAGCCGCATGTCGCGCGGCTCCGACCGCGCCGTGAATACTGATGATCGGGATAAGCAGGCGAAGCATGACACCCTCCGGCGCGCGATGGACCCGCCGTCGCGCTAAGCCCATTTTACATCCCGGGACGACGATCGGGTTCCGGCCGTTGGCCAGGTTAGTCAGCGAGCGCAAAACTCGCGGTTAGTTTGAGAACAACATGCGAAAACTTACTATTTGGGATTGCGGTTTGGTTTTGTAAGGCGGCGAGAGAGAACGGGCGCGGGCAAATGCATAGCCCGCGCATGGCTCATGCTGGCTCACGCTGCCTAACTTAACGAAGGCTAGCCGATTTAATTAGGAATCGAAAGTGGTTCAAATTCCTGGAATCTATCCCATCCCTATCCCGCAAGGGAATCCCGTTTTTAGAATAATCGGATTGATTGAGGGTATACATCGATTAATTTGCAAGGCACCTGTCCTAGCATTTTGATACATTAATCAGGCGCATGATCTTGCCGGATAGTGTGAGAGGCTGTACCGCTCGACAGGGGAGCTTCTCCGGCCTGCACCGCGATGCGCGACCAAGTGTTCAACAACTGAGCTACTACGGGAGAGTGACATGGAGCAGCGGGGAAAAGGCATCGAACGGGTGCAGGACATGCGTCGGGGATTAATGCAGGCCGCCGGCTTGACGGCGGCATTAGCGCTCTTGGGTGGTCCGATCACGTCGGCGCAGGCTGCCGAGATGGGCTCATTCCCGGCGCACAAGCGTTGGAAGATCGTTTTCGTCAACCATGTCACGACGAACCCATTCTTCGTGCCGACTCAATACGGCATTCAGGACGCTGTGGCTGCCTTCGGAATGGACTACCAGTGGACTGGCTCGGCCAATGCGGACGTCGGCGAGATGGTCAATGCGATGAACGCGGCGATAGCCGCGAAAGCCGACGCGATCGCGGTACCGATCGTAGACCCGAAGGCGTTCGACAAGCCAATTCAGAAGGCGCTTGACGCGGGCATTCCGGTCTTCGCCTATAACGCCGATGCACCCCAAGGCAGCACTAATCCTCGCCTCGCGTACATAGGACAGGATCTCTATTTATCGGGCTACCAGATGGGCGAGCGTATCGTCAGCCTCATCGACAGCGGAACGGTCGGGCTCTTTATCGCGACGCCGGGGCAGCTCAATATCCAGCCGCGTCTGGATGGCGCGCTCGATGCGATCAAGAAGTCCGGCAAGAAGATCGACGCCCAGACCATCGCGACCGGGGCGACCGTCAACGAGGAGCTTTCAAAAATCAAGTCGTTCTTCCTGGGACATCAGGATTTGAAAGGAATGTTCGCCGTCGATGCGGGCAGTACGCAAGGCGTCGCCGAGGTCATGAAGGAATCGGGCCTGCCGGCTAAAGGCGTGCATGGCGGCGGTTTCGACCTGCTGCCGCGCACCATCGAGCTGATTCACGACGGCTTCCTGGATTTCACGATCGACCAGCAGCCCTATGTGCAGGGTTTTTATACGGTGCTCGAAGCCTTCGTGTTTCTGGCTTCTGGTGGACTGGTGGGGCCGGCCAATATCAACACGGGTCTTAAGTTTGTCACCAAGGACACGGTCGAGCCTTATCTGAACACCGAGACGCGCTACGAGGGCAAGACCACCAAGCCTCAGATCGTGCCACGTACCGGACCCATCAAAACGTGACGTCGCCGGTGGCCGATATAAAAAAATCCAGCGGACGCCCGAATCGATTTTCGGGCGTGATTGCGCGATCCGGCGAGATCCGCATTCTGGTCGTGGCGTTGATCCTCAGTGTGTACTTTGAGACGGTCAACCACGACTTTCTGCTGACCAGCGCGAGCCTTGAAAACCTGTCGCAGTTCATCGCGCCGGTGGCGATCATTGCGTGTGGCGAAATCATGCTGATGATCGGCGGAGAAATCGATCTCTCCGCGGGGATGGTCTTCGCGTTCGCGCCGTTCATCATGCATTTCGCGAGCGAGGCAGGGTTGCCTGTGTGGATCGCCTTGCTGGTCGGCGTGGCGGCGGCCGGCGTGGTCGGGTTGATTAACGGGGCGGTGACTGTATACCTGCGGATACCGTCTTTCGTTACGACACTCGGCACGCTGTTCTTTGTCAATGGCTTCACGCTGACCATTTCGCGAGGCACGCCGGTTTCGCCGCCTGGCGACGCCGGATTCGCGGCGTTCGTCGGGGAATGGGGCTATAGCGAAATCATCTGGACGATTGCGATTGCGGTCGTCATGCACGTATTGCTTCGCCATACACGATGGGGTTTGCACACGATCGCATCGGGCGCCAATCCGCTAGGCGCGAGTGAAGCGGGGATTCAGGTAAGGCGGCTGAAGATGGGCAATTTTGTCATCGCTGCGCTGCTTGCGGGTTTCACCGGGATCCTTGAAGGATTTCGAATTACGTCGATTGATCCGCAAGCGGGCGGCAACCAGATCATGTTCCTGGCGGTGGCCGCCGCCGTGATTGGCGGTACGCCATTGGCGGGGGGCTCGGGCACGATCATTGGCGGCCTGATTGGCGCGGCGGTGCTCGGTATTCTCAACGACGGCTTCACGCTGATCGGCATCAACGCCTTCACCTTCAACATGATTCTCGGCGCGGCGATCCTGGCGGCGATGATCTTTAACATCCATGCGGTTCGTCTCGCGCGCAAGGGAGGATAGGGATGTCGGATGTTCCAGAAGCGCTGCGCGGCGAAGATATTGTCAAGCGGTTCGGTGCGGTGACTGCACTCGATGGCGTGTCGCTTACGCTGAAGCGGGGCGAGATCCTTGGCATCCTGGGTGACAATGGCGCGGGCAAGTCGACGTTGATCAAGATCCTTACGGGGTTCCAGTCGCAGACAAGTGGCCGGCTATTTGTCGATGGGCAGGAAACGGCGCTTAGCTCCGTTGATCATGCCCGTTCGTTGGGAATCGAGTGCGTCTACCAGGACCTCGCGCTCGCCAATTCGCTGAGCATTTATCACAACATGTTCCTCAACCGGGAGATCATTTATCCGGGTCCGTTTCGCCTGTTGAACAATCGCGCGATGCGCGCGCGTGCGGCGGAGTGTCTGGAAGAGATCGGGGTGAACATACCCTCGGTCGACCTGGCGGTCGAGCAGCTTTCGGGTGGGCAACGTCAGGCGATTGCCGTCGCCCGGGCGGTCAATTCGAATGCCCGAATACTCCTGCTCGACGAGCCGCTGGCCGCGATGGGCGCCCGTGAGGCCGGCCTGATCATCGACTTGATTCTGCGGTTGAAGCAGAAGGGCAATCTTTCTATTGTCATGATCATGCATAACTATGCGCAAACTCTCGATATCGCTGATCGCGTGATGTTGATGCAGCGTGGGCGCGTGACTTATGAGCGCGAAGCGCATAGTACCTCTGTCGAGGAATTGATGGATATTGTGAGGAGGGAGTATCGGGCGATGAGGGTACCGGGGGGGTAACG
>NZ_JBAUSA010000337.1:0-5939 GCF_049581465.1 Caballeronia sp.
CCGCATCAACCTTCGCTCGCGTCAGGAACGCGTGGCAGAACTTGGTCAGCGCAGCCGACCCCAACCCGAGTTGCACGATGCGCTTCGGCGTTTCCATGAAAAGCAGCCACGCCATCATTTGCTGCGAGTATTCGAGTTCGAGGTGATTCGGCTTTTTCAGGCGCATTGCGCCCTGGACCCATTCGGTGCCGAAATGCAGGAACCGCACGCCGCCCTCTTCCGAGAACGTCACAGGTGAAAAACGCGGTTTGCGTGGAGCGGCGATTTGCGGGGCGTCGTCGAGGTCGTCGTCGCGTACGTGCTTCGAACTCTTGGTCGACTTCTTGGCTTGCCGCTTGCCGTCGAACGCACGAGCTTCCGCCGATGCGCGCCTGATTAATTGGGTCATTGAGTGATGTCGCGCCAGATGCGCAATTTTTGATCGAACGAGAGGATAGCATTCGCCGGGCTCGACGACGGCAGCACAAGGGTTTCGAAGCCGGCCGCGCGGATCACAGGTTCGAAGCGGCCCGAGGTCTTGCCGTTGAAACAGAGGCGCTTCAGACCCGGCGCGTGCAGACGGAAGGACGCGAAATCGTTCGGTGTGGCGTTGCGGATCGCGGTGTCGAGACTGCCTGCGCGCTCGCATGCGGCGAGCACGTCCCATAAGCCGATGCCCTTTTGAAGCAGGGTAATTAGTCGCTGCTCGTAGGGAAGTTCAATGAGCGGCTCATCGATCACGGCGCCGATCAAACGCCAGAACTGGTTGCGCGGATGCGCGTAGTACTGCGCCACATCGAGCGATGCCACGCCGGGGAAGCTGCCGAGAATCAACGTGTGGGTGTTCGCATCGGCGACCGGGGGAAAGCCAGTGAGCATACGGTTACTGGTTCTCGAAGCGCATGGTCGACCACAGTGCCGGCAAGAAGCATTCTGTGACCATCAACGGCGCGCCTTGCCGCACGAACACTGAACGACGCGCAACGAACGCATGGGGTTTTTCATGGGGCGTTTGCAAGGAAGCCAGCCGATGCAGCGGGTGCCGCGCACTGATCCTGCGGCTCGTCAACTCCGAGCGCCACACACCCGGATCGCTGTAGAGCAGTTCGGCAAGCGGGCGCGTTCTCAGGCGACGCATCGCTTGCCAGACACCGGAACTGGCATCGAGCGCAACGATGCTATGCGCCGCGACGAACGGCACGCCATCCACCGTTAGCACGACTTCACGAATCCACACGGGCGCGCGCCGATCCATCTTCAATTCGGAGGCTTCATCGCGCCACGGTTGGCCAACGGTTTCACGCGTCACGCTGACGGTCACATCGCCGAGTGCACGCAAGTGTGCGGTAAGCGAGCCGCCGCGCGTAAGCCAGTCTTTCTGCGCGGCGGTGAAGGTGGGAAGCGGACGGGTGCGCCATTGAGTAGCAAATAGGTCTTTCGGCATGCGCGAGATTATAAAACTTGAGTCATGCATATAGGACAAATCGTATAGAAGTGCGCGCGTGTACCGGGAAGACTGGTGAACCGGTCGGGATATGACCGGCGCTCGGGGTGACTTTGCCTCGGGACATCCATGCATAGAGGAAACACATGTCGGTCAATACGAAACAAACATCGAAAACGGTCGCTACGCTGGCGTCGCACACTTTGCATGACCCGAAGGCGTCGGCGATTGAAAAGAGCATGGCCGCGTCCGCGTTGTCGCAGAGTCACACACAGCGTCAGACGGGTGCCGAAATGGAGCACAAGGCCGGTCAGGTCCTGCACGATGACAAGTCTTCAAAGGAAGACAAGACGCTCGCGGGGTCGCTTGTGTCGCAGGCCAATAAGGAACGCAAGGCCAAGTAACGTGCAATAGCAACATGCACAAAGAAAAAGCGCTGCGGGTTGCCCGGCAGCGCCTTTCTAATGCAAGCAGCAAACTAAATTCAACGCGCCAGCAACAGCGTGTTCGTCCGCTTCACAAAACTCGCAGGATCTTCCAGCGATCCGCCTTCAGCCAGCATCGCCTGATCGAAAAGCAGGTGGCACCAGTCGCTGAAATGCACGTCATCGGCGTGAAGTTGCTTGACCAGCGGATGCTCCGGATTCACTTCCAGAATAGGCTGCATTTGCGGCGCGGCTTGTCCAGCCTGCTTCAACATGCGCTGCAAGTAACCGCTCATCTCACCGTCATCGGCGACCAGGCAGGTGGGGGAATCGGTCAGGCGGAACGTCAGGCGTACGTCCTTGACCTTGCCTTCCAGCGCCGCCTTCATGCTTTCCACGAGCGGCTTGAGTTCCTCGCCGACTTTCTCCTGCGCCTGCTTTTCCTCGTCATTCAGCGCACCGAGATCAAGGTCGCCACGCGCCACGCTTTGCAGCGGCTTGCCGTCGAATTCGTTCAGGAACGACAACATCCATTCGTCCACGCGATCCGTCAGCAGCAGCACTTCCACGCCCTTCTTGCGGAACACTTCCAGATGCGGGCTGTTCTTCGCGGCCTGCCAACTGTCGGCGGTGACGTAGTAAATCTTCGTCTGCTCGGGCTTCATGCGCGACACATAGTCGGCCAGCGCCACCGTCTGCTCTGACGTATCGTTTTGGGTCGAAGCAAAGCGAACCAGCTTCGCGATACGTTCGCGATTACCGTAATCCTCGCCGATGCCTTCCTTGAACACTTGCCCAAACTCGGTCCAGAAAGTGGCGTACTTCGCCTTCTCGGCTTCATCGGTGGCTTCGGCGGACGACGTTGCGACTTCTTCGAGCATCGACAACACGCGCTTGGTCACGCCTTCGCGAATAGCCTTCACGTCGCGGCTTTCCTGCAGGATTTCACGCGATACGTTAAGCGGCAAATCGGACGAGTCGACCACGCCCTTCACGAAGCGCAAGTACGACGGAACCAGTTGCTCGGCGTCGTCCATGATGAACACGCGCTTCACATACAGCTTCAGCCCGCCGCGATGGTCGCGATTGAACATGTCGAACGGCGCGTGCTTGGGCACATAAAGCAATTGCGTGTATTCGCTACGGCCTTCCACGCGATTGTGCGTCCAGGCGAGCGGGTCGTCGTGATCGTGCGAAAGGTGCTGGTAGAACTGCTTGTACTGCTCGTCGGTGATGTCGTTCTTCGAGCGCGTCCACAACGCGCTCGCCTGGTTCACCGTTTCCTCTTCGTCCCTCGTCACCATCTCGGACTTCTCGGCGTCCCATTCTTCCTTCTTCATCAGGATGGGCAACGCGACGTGATCCGAGTATTTCTGGATGATCGACTTCAGCTTGTGCGTGGAGAGAAACTCGTCTTCATCGGGCCGCAGATGCAGCGTGATGGTCGAGCCACGTTGCGCACGTTCGATCTGCTCCACCGCGAAGTCGCCCTCGCCCGCGCTTTCCCAGCGTACGCCATCGCTTGCAGGCAAGCCCGCACGGCGCGTCTCGACGGTGATCTTGTCCGCGACGATAAAGCCCGAATAGAAGCCCACGCCGAACTGGCCGATCAGCGCCGCGTCCTTCTGCTGGTCGCCGGAGAGTTTGCCGAAGAATTCCTTCGTGCCCGAGCGCGCGATCGTGCCGAGGTGCGAGATCGCTTCGTCGCGGCTCATGCCGATGCCGTTATCGTCGATAGTCACGGTGCGCGCGGCTTTGTCGTACGACACGCGGATGCGCAGGTCCGGATCGCTCTCATACAACGCACCGTTTTCAATGGCTTCGAAACGCAGCTTGTCCGCCGCGTCCGATGCGTTCGAAATCAGCTCGCGAACGAAAATCTCTTTATTGCTGTAGAGCGAATGGATCATCAGATGCAGAAGCTGCTTCACTTCTGCCTGAAAGCTCATGGTTTCTTGTGCCATGGTCGGTTCCTCTGTGGTGTGTCTAGTTATGACGGGTTAGATCGGGAAGCCTGGATACCGCGTCGGCCACCATGCGAATTCTGCGAAACATGAGGCCGCCCGGCGCAATTTCAAGAGCAGCGGCGTAGCGCTGCGGCCATTCGCGCTTGTTTGCGTTGAGCCGCGCCGATCCGTGTCTAGCCGGCACGATCGGCGTAGTCGGTCAGCATGGCGGGAAGCCCGGGATCGCCGCAATTCGCGATGTTGAAGCGCATCATCGTGCTCGGCGATTGCTGCGGCGAAAACAGGCTGCCCGGCGTGAGCAAAAAACCGGCTTCATGTCCGGCGGCCGCGAGCCCCTCGGCGTCGAGGCCGGTGTCGGCCCACAAGAACATGCCCGCCGATGGCATCGAATAAAGCCGATAGCCGACTTTTTCGAGCATTCGCGCCGCCTTTTCCCGCACGACGTCCAGTTTCACGCGCAGCCGCTCGGCGTGGCGGCGGTATCGGCCGTCGGTGAGCACCTTGTAGACCACGCGCTCACTGAGTTCGGCACTCGTCATGCCGACCAGCATTTTTTGGTCGGCGATGGCGTTCGCCACCTCCGGCGACGCCGCGATATACCCCACGCGCAGGTTCGGCGCGAGCGTCTTCGAAAAGCTGCTCAGGAAGATCACGCGCTTCAGCTGGTCGAGGCTCGCAAGCCGCGTGGCCGCGAAATTGGTCGGGCAGAGGTCGCCGTAGATATCGTCCTCGATCACCATGAAATCGTAGGTTTGCGCGAGTTGAAGAATGCGAAAAGCCTGCGCGGCGGTCAGCGAGGTGCCAGTCGGATTTTGCAGCACGGAGTTGATCACCAGCATTTTCGGACGCCACGTCCGGACCATGTTCTCGAGCGCGTCGAGATCGGGGCCGTCCGGCGTATAAGGCATGCCGACGAGCCGCGCACCCTGCGAGACGAACAGGCCGAACATCTGGAACCAGGCCGGATCGCCGACGATCACCGTATCGCCCGGTTTAATGTAAAGGCGCGCGATCAGGTCGAGACCCTGGGTCACGCCGGACACCGTCACAATCTGCGCCGCCGATGCGCCGATCTCATGCTCCTCCAGCCGCGTCTGGAGCTGCTGGCGCAGCGGCAAGAACCCTTGCGGCGTGCCATAGCCAAGCAGCTGCGCGCCGCTTTGCCGGCTGATCGAACGCAGCGCGCCTGTGAGCAATTCGCCATCCAGCCAGCTCGCCGGCAAATATCCGATACCCGGCCCTTTGGCGGCGCTCGACGTGTGCAACATGTTGCGCAGCAGCCAGACGACGTCGATGGTGTTCGTCGCCTGTGTATGCTCGCTGGCGGTGGACGGGCGGGCGATGGCGTCGTTCGAGGCCGCGCGGTCGCGCACGAAAAAGCCGGAGCCGCGCCGCGAGTCGAGATAACCATGTGCGACCAGCCGCTCGTACGCTTCCACTACCGTGAAACGCGAGACGCCTTTATCCAGCGCGAGCTTGCGTATGGAGGGCATGCGCATGCCAGGGCGGAACACGCGCTCGTCGATACGACGCCGCCCCCACTGGACCAGTTGGTCGACAAGGGTCAGTTGGGGTGCGCCGTGAGGCGCTGGAATCAGGTCGAGCGGGACCGACATGGCGGGCTCCGGCGGATGGGCGGTGGTTCAAGTGTACCGAAAACTATCGGATTAATTGTACCGTTACTGTCATGGTCGCCGGCGATACATTAAGTTGATAACGAGGCTCGTCAGGCGATTTTCAGCCGCGCAAAGCGTGGCGTCCAAAGCTCGGCCGGATGGCTAACGGATGCGCGCCGGCGATCGAAACGGGTATGCTGGTGAGCTTTTCCGGCTTACCCCGGACGCCAGACGTTTTCGAGCTTCGCTTTTGAGCAATTCCCGCACCATGACCGCTAATTCGCTGCACATCGACCATCTCGTTATCGCCGCTCGTACGCTGGAAGAAGGCGCACGTTTTATCGCCGGGAAGCTCGGTTGCGAGACGGGCGAAGGCGGTGCGCACCCGCTGATGCGCACGCACAACCGGCTCCTGAACCTGTGGGGCGGCGCTTATCTGGAGGTGATCGCCATCGATCCGAACGCGGGGGCGAGCGAATCGCCGCGCGCGCGGCTGTTTGCACTCGAC
>NZ_JBAUSA010000338.1:0-9955 GCF_049581465.1 Caballeronia sp.
CTTCAACACTTCGTCGAGATCCAGTCCCACAAATTCCGGTGCGTCGAAGACGTCGGCCAGCGTCGCTTCCGAGCGGCGCAACAGATCGAACAAGGCCCGGTGATAGTCGCCACCGCGCGAGATGGAAGCAGGCTCGAGTGAAACTACCGGCGCGTACTCGATGCCCGGATGGCCCCAAAGATGAATGCACGCGGCTTGTTCGCGCAAGCGGCTGTCGTTTAGAGTCGCCTTGCCCCGCACGAAAATGTCCGAGCGAAACGAGCGATTGGCGAAGTAGTCGCGCAGCTCCTCGGCACGAACCGGGTCGCCGATGCCGTCCACCCATGCACGCTGCTCGTCCGTCATCCACGAGACTGGCGACATGTACGAAAAGCGGGCACTACCCGCGTAAGTCAGCTTTGCTTCAGCAAACTCCCGTGCTATGTCAGTGAAATAGAAAGGCATCCACGTCTCCTGCATGTACTCGTGGACCAGATAGCGGGCGTCCTGCTTGTCGAAGTCCTCGATCCGCCACAGCGAATCGGGATTGCGCACGAAATGCGTCGAGCCCAGGGCCGCCGCCTTCTTGGCGATTTCCGATGCCTGGCCCCAGTCATCTCCGTTCGCCCCGCCATGCGCCCTCAAGAGGCGTTGCAACGGCAACACTTGCGCGCAACCAATCATGGCGTTGTAGCTCACCTGCACAACGCCCCCCGGCTTCAGGTAGCGCGACAGGAAGGTCAGGATTTGCGCGCGGGTTTCATCTGATATCCACGAGATGATGCCGTGCATCGTCACGTAGTCGAACATAGGGAGATCGACGCGCCCTTGCGCCAGTTCGCCGAAGCTGTTTTCCAGCAACGTCAGGTTCTGCAGATTGGCTTCCTGTTTTATCGACGATGCCGCAAGTACGTGCAGCGGGTTGAAGTCGCACGCGTAAAAGTCGCCGTCAGGATGGGTCGCCGCCAAAATCAGCGAGGTCAGGCCCTGGCCAAATCCCAGCTCGCAGTAGGTGAAACCATCGAGCGCCGGCGGGGCCACGCGCTGCATCGCCAGACATGCGTTCAGGTAGGTGGGACTCTGTTCGTGATAGTAGCCCGTGGTGTAGGCAATCGAATTGTTGTAGCCCGCCGTCCAGTTCATATGATTCTTCCTCAATTCGCCATTGTTTCGATTTCCGTTTCTATGCGCCTCGTTGTGCAATTTTTTGGGCGTATCTCACGGATGCGCGAACTATGCCGATTGACGGACATTTCATGAATGGGAAACGTCTGATTTATTTGGCTACCGATAAAGCGTTTGTTTCGCGTCAACGACGGGCCGCTTGTGACGCAGGTTTCGAGCCTCTGGAATCGAGTTCGTCGCCCCCTGTCTTTTGGTCTTTTTTTGTCAAATTTATTCGTTATACTGATTATTTTTATTCTTTCAACCCAGCGATGAGGCGTCGTCTTCGCCTCGCCGCTTTCCTCGTTGTTTCTACACCTTTCCTGCCGCGACTTCTTCCGGCTTCAACTCCACGATCGCGTCCAGCGCTTCTTTTACATCGATCGCGTATTTCGCCAGGCGCTTCTGCTCGTCCGTCACCGGCACAAATGTCGGGACGGGAATAGGCAGACCCTTTTCATCGACGGCTACGAAAACCATCAGGCAATCGGTGGTCTGCTGCAACGCGCCGCCCTTCGGATCGCCGGCGTGCACCGAGATATGCAAATGCATACTCGTGCGCCCGGTTGCCACCACCCGCGCCCGCAATTCCACCAGGTTGCCCACCAGGATCGGCCGGCGAAAACGAATGTTGCCGACGCTCACCGTCACGCAATATCGGCCCGACCACATGGCAGCGCACGCGTAAGCCGTCTCGTCGATCCACTTCATCAACGCGCCGCCGTGAACCTTGCCGCCAAAGTTGACCGACGTCGGCTCGGCAAGAAAGCGGAACGTAGTCTCGGAACGCTCCGGCATGGAGTCGGAAACAGCAGCAAAAGCGGGCGCGGAATTGGATGTCATGGCAGATCGGGCGAACCCGGCAAAGGAAGTTGACGAATCGAGGTGACGAATCGAGGTGACAAATCGAGGTAACCAATTATAAGGGGCGCAAAAAACCGCCGGGCGAGCGCCCACGCGTCCGCTTACTTCCGGTAAGAAACACCTTGGTCGATCACGCCGTACATGTCTATGCTCGATCCCCCTGCTGAATTAGAAGGCATTCCCGCACAGCCCGCGCATATCGCGACGAGCATTCCAACCACCATGAGCTTCAACATTTTTTTCCCCGCCACACCCTGACCACGCCCCAGATCAACATTCTAGCGCGACGGCGTCCGGCCCTCGGAAAGAGGGCCGGTTGCATCAATAGTTCACGATTCGATGAAACGTCGTGCGCGCCAAGCGGCTAAAGTAGCCTCTAGTACCACCGAGAACCGCCAAAATCAGGAGCGCTCCATGTTGTTCAATCCCGACGATGCCCGCCCGTTCCCCGGTTTATCGCGTATCGGCGCGTTGCTTGCCGATCCCGGCCGCGCCGCCATGCTCTGGTCGTTGATGGACGGTTGCTCGCGCCCAGCGGGAGAACTCACCATGATCGCGGGGCTGTCGCCGTCGTCCGCGAGCGGCCATCTCGCCAAGCTCACCGAGAGCGGCCTGCTAGCCCTCGAAGTCAGCGGGCGCCATAGGTACTATCGGATCGCAACGGCGGATATCGCGATGGCAATCGAAGCGCTCGCCAATCTGGCCCACGCCAGCGCGCCTCTGCGCGAGACGACCGCAAGCCAGCAGCCGCAGCGCCGTGCATCCACTGTCCCGCTCGATATGCGCTACGCCCGCACTTGCTACGACCATCTGGCCGGCGAACTCGCGGTGCGGTTGTTCGACCGGATGCTGGCATCGCAATGGCTGGAAATTGTGCGCGACACTGCCGCTGGCAGCGCCCCGGCGCGCCCAGGGCCGACTGCACTGGATACAACAGAGCGTGGTATCGATGAATTCGCGCGCCTCGGGATCGACCTCACCGCTCAACGCGCGCAGCGGCGGCGCTTCGCCTGCACTTGCATCGACTGGAGCGAACGCCGGCCACATCTCGCGGGCGCGCTCGGTGCGGCGTTTCTCAGCGCATGCACAACACACGGCTGGCTCGAACAGACCGCGAAACGCCGGGTACTGCGCGTGACCCCGGCCGGCCAACGGCACTTTGGAGCCGTTCTCACCGACGCATGAAGGGAACCCCCGGGAAACCCCCGCTTCAGATCGCGATGGGCGCCTTGATCGCCGGATGATACTGATAGCCCTCGATCACGAAATCCTCATACTGATAATCGAAGATCGATTCCGGCTTTCGTGCCAACTTGAGCGCTGGCAACGCATAAGGCGTGCGGCTGAGTTGCTCATCGACCTGTTCCAGATGGTTCAGGTAGATGTGGCAATCACCACCGGTCCACACGAGTTCGCCCACGTCGAGATCGCATTGCTGCGCCAGCATGTGCGTGAGTAGCGCATAGCTCGCAATGTTGAACGGCGTTCCGAGGAACACGTCCTGGCTGCGGCAGTACAAAAGACAGCTCAGCTTGCCCTCGTTCACGTAGAACTGCGCCAGGCAATGGCACGGAGCCAGCGCCATCCGGCCGGCACGCGCGTTATCGACGGGCGACATGGATTCATCGGGGAAATCCGCGACGTTCAATGCCGTCAGCATCAGGCGGCGCGAGTTCGGCCGCGTCTTGATTTGATGCACGAGCGCGCTGACCTGATCGACCATCGTGCCGTCGCTTTTTGGCCAGAAACGCCATTGGTGACCGTACACCGGGCCGAGGTCGCCGTTTTCATCGGCCCATTCGTCCCAGATCGTCACGCCATGGTCGTTCAGGTACTTGATGTTCGTGTCGCCGTTTAGAAACCACAGCAGTTCGTACACCACGCTCTTCATATGAATGCGCTTGGTGGTCAGAATCGGAAACCCCGCCGCCAAATCGAAGCGCAACTGGCGACCGAACGTGCTGATCGTGCCAGTGCCAGTCCGGTCCATCTTGCGCGCGCCGCGCTCGAGAATGTCTTTGAGCAGTTCTTGATACTGGATCATGGAAAAGGGTAAGGGTCGTTCGTGAGAGAGACGTGCCGCTATTTTCGCACGAGGTTTCGCGGCACCAGCGGACTACGAAAAGGGGAATTGCGCAGCGCCCGAAAACACAAAACCCGATTTTACCAAGCGCGGGAACGCGAGGAGTGAATCGGGTCCAGGAGCGGTTCAAGAGCGGTTTATAAACGGTTCCCGCAAGACAGAGGCGTCCGCAGGCGGTCAGACAGGAAGCGAACAATTCGGCTGGGCTGCGTCGCCGAGGAGGCCGATGCGCAGCGACATGCACGGCGGAAGGTGAGAGCCCCCACCCGCCGCGCATTCAGCCCCAGCTCGTCAGAAGGCTCAGCCGCGCGTCACGTGTTCAGTCGTCGGCGCATCGACTTCAATGTGCCGCATGCCATGCGCGCTCAGCAGCCGATACAACGTTACCCGAGAAATACCGAGTTCCTGCGCGGCGTCTCCGAGACGGCCACGATGGCGCAGCAACGCGAGTTCAATCGCTTGCCGTTCAGCCGCCTCGCGCGCCTGCGCGAGAGAAACCGGCGCCACTTCCACGTATTCACCGAGCTCAAGGTCGCGCGCGCTGATCTGGCGCCCTTCCGACATCACGATCGCCCGGCGCACGCGATTAATGAGCTCGCGCACGTTGCCCGGCCAGCCGTAGTTGTGAATCGCCGCGATCGCATCCGGCGCGAAACCGCGCAAACGCCGGCTCGCGTCCTTCTTGAAGCGGTCGAGCATGTGTTTCGCCAGCAATTCGATGTCCTTGCCCCGCGCGCGCAGCGGCGGTTCATCGATTTGCAGCACGCACAGCCGGTGATACAAGTCCGCGCGGAACCGTCCTTCAATCATGGCCGTCTGCATGTCCACGTGCGTGGCGGAAATGATACGCACGTCCACTGGAGTAGAACCGTGGCCGCCGAGACGTTCGACCTTACGCTCTTGCAAGAAGCGCAGCAGGCTTGCCTGGCTTTCGAGCGGCAAGTCGCCGATTTCATCGAGGAAAAGCGTGCCGCCGTTCGCCGCTTCCACGCGGCCGATCTTGCGTTGATTGGCGCCGGTAAACGCACCTCGTTCGTACCCGAAGAGTTCCGATTGCAACAAATGAGCCGGGATCGCGCCGCAATTGATCGCGACAAACGGTTGCTCCCGACGCACCGAGCGCTCATGGATGGCCACGGCGGTGAGTTCCTTGCCGGTCCCGGACTCGCCCGAGATGAACACCGGTGCATCCGTCATCGCGACCTTGCGAATGGAACGGAACAACGCAAGCATGGCGTCACACGAGCCGACCATTTCGCCTTCGGCGCGCCCGTCACGCACATCGCGGACATCGCCTGTTGCGTTTTCGTGCAACGCGACCATGCCATACGCGTGGCCGACCGCATCGACGATGCGATCGTTGGACGTCGGCATAGTGACGTAATCGAAACAATAGTCGCGAATCAAACGGCGCACGGCCGCGTCTTCCAACTGACCCTGCCCGGTAGCGGCGACCCAGCCGACGTTGGTCATGGTCAGCGACGCTTCCATTGCGGCGAGTTCATGCGCTTCGAACTTGCCCGACAAATCGAGCAGGCCGCCTACCGCCATGTCATTGCGCAGCCAGCGGCGCGCGTCCTTCGCGTTCGATACCACTTCAATGTGCCAGCCGCGTTCCTCGAAGCGCGCGCACAGAGGCGCACTCGCCTCTCGAGTCACGTAGATTAGTTGCCGCCGAGCGACTTCCATTGTTCTGATCCTCTCGTCAACGGTCGTTGAAAAGGTCGCGCCGGTAATAGCATCAACCACGTCGCAGATATCGATAATTCAATGCGTATTCTACGAACGGTCATTCGGATAACTGCAAACGGTGACACCCCGGAAGCGACGAGCGTTATCGCACGGCTCTTAAACGAACCTGTTTTCAATCTCGTGCTGTTTTTGAGAGCCTACTATAAAGCAGTTACTTCGAAAACAATTATCCTCAACGAGGTCTTTCGCCTCCTTGCCAAGCCGTGTCGGCTTTAGGTTTAGCGCGGACGGTTGCGCTTTAATCTCCTTTTTAAACAGTTTAAATAAGACAATCGCATTTTACGAAATTTCGGATGAAAACGGGTGTTTACGGTGCTTTGTTTCACTTGTGAAACGTTTTCGTCGCTTTTTTGATTCACTTTTGACGTGAATCCGCACCGTGCTCAATAACCCCAGTGGATTGCGCGTCCTGGCATATGTTTCGCTAAATAAGAGCGACTTAGGAGGGCGTCATGCTAATCGTTGGCCGCGTCGTCAAGTGCGGAAAAACCACGCCGAGACACGGGCTTGCCGCGTCGGCAACCCTGGGTTTGATCATGGCAGCGTCGAGCGGCAACGCATGGGCGCAGAACATCGGCAGTGAGGATCGATCAGGAACGGCCGCAATCCGGCCCGCAATGTCCGTAAATGAAACAATCCCGGCGCGCCACGACGACGCTGCAAACGCGAGCGATAGGCCACCCGACAGCACGGCCGTTTGGCTCGCGCCCCCCTCTGAATCGGCTGCCGCCCATACCCATCATTCGGTAGATTCTACCGCTGTCACCGTCGAGAAAGTACACGCGATGGCGGCAGAGGCGTCCGCGGCATCGGTGGTGAAGGGCGTGACGTTGTGGGATGAAATAGCGCCGTCATTGCCCGCCCCGATACCCGTCGATGCGGCCGCGCTCACGCCGCCTGCGGTGCGCAACGATTAAGCATGGATCGAGGTCGAGGACCAGCTCATTAAGAAATACCGGTTAAAGCAGTGAAATCAATATTTATTAATACAGTTAATGAAACACCAGGGAGGATGAAACCGAGGGCGCACATGTAATTTATGCTTGATTGTGCATGAGAATAGAAAGGCAGAGACTTAGTCAGAAGATTTGAAACACGCCTGAAAGCAGGTCACTACACGCATTGCGTCGCCGCAACGCTATTGAGCGGGCGAGCCACGCAATATAGCGAGAGAGATGGAGTCGCACCGGTTTTGAATGCCATCCGCGAGGCGCCCGGTCAGGACGGGCGATGGCCGTCTGCGGCCGGGAGGCTCCGCTCCGAACGATTCCTGCTGTTCGACGGCTAGATGATCGACGGCGATGTCCACGTCGTGCCCGCCCCGGCGCTGCGGTGTACCTCGTCGCAACCGGAGGTCGCTCGTGCATGAATTCGTTCCTGCGTCTCAGCCGGTCCCCGGCGCCTGTGGGTCGGGTAACCTCACCCAGCTTCCTGCCGAGGAATTAGAGCCATCTTCGTCATCGATACAGCCAGCGACAGGCGTCGCGTCCATTGTCCCGAATTTCGCGGCCGTCCTTGTCCCGCAGGCGTTGCCGGTCGTTCGCGATCTGGTCTACATCGCGCAGGCGCCGTGCCAGCCGCTCATCGCGTACCTGAAGAGCCATGGCTGGCACGTGTCCGTGAGCAGCTTGGGCCCACAAGCGCCGCGATTACTGAAAGCCGATCGGCCGACGGCCGGCATTGTCGATATGGCGGGCCTCTCCGCGCGGGAACTGGCGACACTTGAACCCTTGCTTCGTCATCAGCAGGCCGGCTGGATCGCGCTCGCTGACGATGACCGCATCATCGACCCCGTAGTGCGCCATATGATCCGCCACTACTGCTTCGATTTCGTGAAGGGGCCTGTCGCGCACGCGACCCTCGGCTACCTGGTCGATCACGCATATGGCATGGTCAGCTTGGGTGACGGTGATGTCGCGGCCTCCCCGAGCGTCTTCGGCGACGAGCAAATGGTCGGCACGTGCGAAGCTATGCAGCAGCTTTTCCGCACCATCCGCAAAGTCGCCAATACAGACGCGAACGTGTTTATCTCCGGCGAATCGGGTACGGGCAAGGAATTGACTGCCATCGCGATCCACGAACGTTCGCCGCGCCGCAAAGGCCCGTTCGTCGCGATCAACTGTGGCGCGATCGGCCAGCATCTGATCCAGTCCGAACTTTTCGGCTACGAGCGCGGCGCGTTCACGGGCGCGAACCAGCGCAAGATCGGTCGCGTTGAAGCGGCCGATGGAGGCACGCTTTTCCTCGATGAAATCGGCGACTTGCCGCTCGACTGCCAGGGCTATCTGCTGCGTTTCCTGCAGGAACAGAAAATCGATCGCCTGGGCGGGCGCGACCCCGTGGCGGTCGACCTGCGGGTGATCTCCGCGACGCACATCGATCTCGAAGCCGCCATGCGCGAAGGCCGCTTTCGTTCCGACCTGTTTCATCGGCTATGCGTGTTGCGTGTCGATGAACCGCCGCTGCGCGAACGCGGCAAGGACATCGAAATTCTGGCGCTGCACGTGCTTCACAAATTCAAGGGTGACGGCAAACGCAAGATCCGCGGCTTCGCGCCATCGGCAATCGAGGCCATGTACAACTACGACTGGAGCGGCAACGTACGCGAGATGATCAACCGCGTGCGGCGCGCGATCGTGATGGCGGAGAACAAGCTGATCACCGCCGAGGACCTCGGCTTGAGCGACTGCGCGCCAGTCGAATCGACCACCCTCGCCGCCGCCCGCGATGCGGCCGAGAAACGCGCGATTGAACTGGCCTTGCTGCGGCATCGGCGCAAGTTGAGCGAAGCGGCTGCGGAACTTGGGATTTCGCGGGTGACACTTTATAGGCTGATGGTCGCGCATGGGTTGCGCGGGGCTGCAGGCTGCAATGGCCTGGCTTGAGGGCTCGGGTAGAATCGGCGGGCCTTAGTCATTCTCGCCGTTCCATACCTTGGACAAACTCACCTCATGACGATGCTTACCCTGATCGTCGCCCGCGCGCGCAATGGCGTGATCGGACGCGATAATCAATTGCCCTGGCGCTTACCCCAAGATCTGGCGTTCTTTAAACGCACCACGATGGGTGCGCCCATTGTCATGGGGCGTAAAACGCACGAGTCCATTGGGCGAGTCTTGCCCGGGCGGCGCAATATTGTTGTTTCGCGGGATCCTCAGCGCGTGTTTCCTGGATGCGATACGGTTACCCGGCTTGAAGACGCCATCGCGCTAGGGCAGGCCGATGGCGCCCCCGAAGTGTTCCTGATCGGGGGGGCGCAGTTGTATCGTGAAGGGATCCTGCTTGCACAGAAGCTGTGCATTACCGAGATCGACGCCGATTTTGTCGGGGATGTGGTTTTCGATGCGCTCGATCCCTCGGTCTGGAAAGAGGTTTCTCGTGAGGCGCATGCCGGCGATTCGTTTGGCTATGCGTTTGTGACGTATTCGCGGTGCTGATAGGGGCTTGAGTTTTCTTTTGGTCTCATCCGCAAAAAAGCCCGGGACGGCTGTCGTCGTCCCGGGCTTTTTTGTCTTGCTTGTTGCCGCTCTCGGCTTACTGTCCCGCTATCGTCATCTTCTCGATCAGCACCGAACCCATTTCCTTGTTTCCTCGCACCACCGTGTCCGCGCCAATCGCTTCGATGTGACGGAACATCTCCTGCAACGTACTCGCCACCGTGATTTCCTCCACCGGATACTGGATCTTGCCGTTCTCCACCCAGAATCCCGATGCACCGCGCGAATAGTCTCCGGTCACATAATTCACGCCCTGCCCCATCAGTTCCGTCAGCAACAGACCCGTTCCCAACTTCTTCAACATCTCTTCGAAGTCGTCGCCCGGTTTCGTCAGTGAACTGCGCAGCGATAAATTGTGCGATCCGCCCGCGTTGCCGGTGGTCGTCATGCCCAACTTGCGCGCCGAATACGTCGAGAGGAAATAGCCCTGCACTACGCCATCTTCCACCACGCTGCGACGGTGCGTCCTCACACCCTCCTCGTCAAACGGCGCGCTGCCCGCGCCACCCTTCACATGCGGATCCTCCAGCACCTGAACGTGCGGCGCAAATACCGGCTTGCCAAGACTATCGACGAGGAAAGTCGTCTTTCGATACAACGCGCCGCCACTCACCGC
>NZ_JBAUSA010000339.1:0-2647 GCF_049581465.1 Caballeronia sp.
TGCCTGGTAAATCTGGGGGTAGCGCTCAACGACAAGCGGGCCTTCGCGCGGGCTGAAGCGTTAATGACGCGCGCCCTCACACTCGACCCGCAATTCCCCGAAGCTGCGTACAACCTCGCGAACGCACTGCAGGCGCAAGGCAGACTTCGGGAAGCCTTGACGATGTATCAACGTGCGCTCGTGCTCAATCCGGCACATGCCGATGCGCGCAATAATCTCGGTAATGTCTGCAGGGGATTGAACGAATATGAGTTGGCCGCCGACGCGTTCGACGCAGCGATCAGGCTGCGCCCGAACTTTATCGCTGCGTATAACAACTCAGCCAATCTCCTGCGCACGCTTGGACGCATGGATGTAGCCGAGGCGAGACTGAAAAAGGCGCTCGCCATCGATCCAGGCTCTTCTGTCACGCATAACAATCTTGGCAATATCCTGAAAGACAAGGGGTGCCTCGACGATGGGATCGCCAGTTATCGACAAGCGATTACGAGCGACCCCGACAACGCCATCGCGCACAGCAACCTCGTCTATGCGTTGGTGTTTCAGGCGGAAGACGCGCAACCGGTTATCGACGAATGCAACCGGTGGTCAGAGCGTCACGAGTCTCCGTACCGTTCAAAGAGGATTCCTCATAATAACGACGCAACGATTGCTCGGCGCCTGCGGATTGGCTACGTGTCGGCGGACTTCCGCGACCATTGCCAGGCGCTATTTACCCTGCCACTTTTCTCGCATCACGATCACGCCCGCTTCGAGATATTCTGCTATTCGAGCGTTCGACGACAAGACGCCGTGACCCGGCGAATCGCAACTCACGCTGACGTCTGGCGCGACGTTCAGGACCTCGATGACGAGCAACTCGCTCAATTGATTCGAGAGGACCGAGTCGATATTCTCGTTGACCTAGCCATGCACATGGCCGATGGCCGCCCTCTGTTGTTTGCTCGCAAGCCTGCGCCGGTCCAGATCGCGTGGCTAGCCTACCCTGGCACGACCGGCATTCAAGCGATCGATTATCGGTTGACCGATCCATGGCTCGACCCACCTGAAATCAATATTCAGTATAGCGAACGACCTATCCGTCTAGCCGACACTTTCTGGTGCTACGATCCACAGACGGATTTGCCCGCAGTGAACCGGTTACCCGCACTGACGACCGGACACGTGACGTTCGGCTGGCTGAACAACCCTTGCAAGCTCAGCGACCACACATTGCGCATGTGGGTTGGTGTCATGCGGCGTTTGGAATCGGCGCAACTTGTGCTCATGGTGTTCGGAGGCAGCGCTCGCGAGCACCTGACGCGGCGAATCGAACACCACGGAATAGATGCGCAGCGAGTGCGTTTCGTCGCGTTCCGGCCTCGTGCCGACTATCTGAAGACGTTTCATGAAATTGATCTTGTCCTCGATACCTTCCCATACAACGGCCACACTACGAGTCTCGATTCTTTCTGGTTGGGTGTGCCGGTGGTGACACGTGTCGGGCAGACCGCCGCGGGGCGTGCCGGCCTGAGCCAGTTGTCCAACCTGGGTCTTGACGAACTCGCGGCGCAAAGCGACGAGCAGTTTGTTAGCGTTGCAGTTGAACTCGCGTCGGACCTGCCTCGCCTCTCGCGACTCCGGGAAGGCTTGCGGCGAAGGATGAGTGAATCGCCGCTTATGGATGGGGCACGTTTCGCGACGCAGATGGAGGCGGCGTATCAGCAGGTTTGGCGCGCGTGGTGTGGGGATCAGGCTCGCGCGGTTTGTTCATGAGTGAGGGCAGACCGAATGGATCGGTTTTCCGGTGAGGATGCGGTTTCCAGTGCCCGGAAGCTAGCGGGAGTTAGCGCCCGAACGCGCCTGAACAGCAGCTATCGGCTGACGCTGGTTCGAGGGTGCCGTTGCGAAGGAGTAAGATTGCATGTTAATTGTTAAGCGTGTACATTACTAATAATTAAGCGCGTGCCCCTGGGAGATATGCCATGCATACTTTGACACTTGAGCAACTGCGGGCTACCACCGATGCCGGCGGCATCGCTGGCGTCACCCTGAAAGCCCAAGGTGGGGCATTTTTTGTTCAGGTTGACACCCGCAATGGCGGGGAGGCCATACTTGCAAAGGCGCGCAGCAGCGAGCCCCGTAGTTTCGGCAACCCGCTCCAGGCGCTGACTCTGTTGCGCGGTCTTGGCCTCGTTGTCGGCTCCTTCGATGTCGAGCAGTGGAATCCGGACGATAAAGCCGGGGCCAGGACCAGGCCCGACCGAGCCAAGGCGCTAAAGCACACTCACGAAGCCGCGGAACACGACAAATGGTTCCGTGAGCAGGTTCAGCAAGGGCTAGCCGAGGCTGACGATCCGACGATCGCATGGGTGTCGCACGAAGTCGTTAAAGATGACATGCAGCGTCAGCGCGAAGCTTTGCAGGCCCGTATCGCGAGCAACGCTAAGTGATGGAGTTGGTATGGACGCCCCGCGCTCGCCACGCCCGACGAGCCGCAATCGATTACATCGCGGAGGACAATCCGATCGCCGCGCTAGGCCAACTCGATCAGATCGAGCGACAGACCGACATGCTGATCGAACACCCCGAGATGGGACGCCTCGGCCGCGTCGATGGCACCCGCGAACTGGTCATCAGCAAAACGCCATTCATCGTTATCTACCGA